>JAFPYA010000093.1 GCA_017412445.1 Clostridia bacterium | reverse complement strand
GTTGGCGTCCTGATGGTTTGTCAAAAGCGCCCAGGAGTCGGATTTGGCGAGCATGCTGAAAACTGCACCGTTGGGAGCGCTGGCGATAATGCCCGCGTTTATGCTGGCTCTTTCGTACACGTATGCGTTGGGAGTGGCGATTATCTTTACATCCACGGGCTCATCAAGCAATATCAGTTTGTCGGTTTCATCCATGGGATCGGCAGTGGGCGCAGTGGTCGGGGTGGTCTCAGGCTCGGCTGTCGGCTCAGCGGGGGCAGGGAACCAGCCCGAGTCAAGCATTGTCATCGTATTTTGATCCACATACCCGGTCACATCGAGATAATGCACGCCGTAGATGTTGTTTACATATGTCTGGAAGCGAATTACGGAGTTCATGGTTTCATAGTCATAAACGCCGTTTGCTTCGCCTGTATACCAGCCCTGCCCCATGAGCTTAAGCTGAACGTTTCTGATCTCAAGCGGGGAGGAATTTTTGTCTATGACGTTTGCGGTGGGCGCAGGCGTCACGGTATACACAGGTGAAGTTGTGGGCTTTATAGCTATGGAGTAGTTGTCGAGATAGCGGAAGGTCTGGGGTCCGCAAATGCCGTCAACGGTCAGATGGGCGTTCTGAGTAGTGTTCATATACGTTTGGAATGCCTTTACTGCGTCAACTGTTGCGTTATCATATACACCGCTCGGATATGCAGCGTCAAGCCAGCCCAATTCGATAAGCTGCCATTGAAGCTCGGTAATATCTTCCACGCTCGAGCGGCTGTTTATGGTCTTGCGCTGAGGCGACGGAGTGGGCGTGGGTGTGGCTCTGCCGTAGACGTCCCTTTCAAGGTCATCCCACATGTTGTAGGGCGTGGGCGTGGGAGTGCCCGGGACGGAGGTAACAATAACCTGATCGTGCGAGCCGGGATCCGCCATCCACTGACTGTAGGAATTGGTTATAGAGGCCGTTGGCTCGCTGTAATTGTAGGGTACGGGCGTTGGAGTGCCAACATCCCAGAAGCTTATGCTGTCGGTTGCATTTGAAGTTGGCGCGACAACAGTTGCAGTCGCCTGGGCTATCTTCGTGCCCTCGTTTGTCGTATCGTCATTTTCAGGCTTAAAAATCAGTATGCCGGCAACGATAAGGGCAATCAATGCCACCGCGCCTATAATTATCGCAGGAAGCTTGCCGCCAAGCAGCTTTTCGTCCTCTTCATCCTCAGAGACGTGCTTCGCGTCAGACTGCTGCACGGCTTTCTTTTTGCGCTCGATAAAATAACCTGTGCCGTTAAAATCGATATAGGTATACTTCTTCTCTCCGTCCTCGCCTACGGAGTTCAGCTTGAGAGACTGCAGTTGACGCTTAAATTCGTTTTCATGGCCTGGCTTTACCTGCACTTCGCCGTCCGCGCCGCGCGTGCAGTGTTCCTCGGGGAAGTATTCGCGCATGCGCCTTTTACTCTCGGTTTTGAGATCGAATACGTTGTATATGACGCCGTTTTCATCACTGCCGCGCGCACGGCCTATCAGATATCTGCCGGTTATGAGCGTGCCGGGCTTCAGCTGGTTTTCGTCTGCCGGGGTATCCTGCTCATAGCCGCAATGAGGGCATACACTCTTTGTGCCGATTTCCTTAAAACAATTATAGCACCGCATGCTCATTTGCATCATCCTCCGCTACTTGATTGAGCTTGTTAATGACAATTTGACGCACATCGGACTGAATCTGTTCAATGCTTCCTGTGGCGTCCACTTTGTAAAATCTTTTGTTTCCACTTTTGCACATATCCATAAAGGCATCATACACCTTTTGCTGGAACTCAAATGAAGCCAATTCAATGCGATCTGCCTCGCTGACACTGTACCTGCGCTTGAGCGCTTCGGTGGGGCTTAGGTCGAACACGAGCGTGAGATCGGGAAGACAACCCTCGACCGCGCGCATGTTTATCTGCTTTACCCACTCGCCGAGGCCTCTGCCCGCGCCCTGATAGGCGATGGATGAGTCCACAAAGCGATCACATATGACCGTGCAGCCCCTGTTCAAGGCGGGAAGAATCGTGTCGTTTACATGCTGCTTTCTGGCGGCGGCAAACAACAATGCCTCACACTCATCGGTCATGCCGAGCGACTTAACATCGAGCAGCACATTCCTGATTCTTTCCGAAATCGGGCAGCCGCCGGGTTCTCGGGTAGAAATGACCTCGATTCCGCACATTTCAAGGTATTCCTTGAGCAATTTGTGCTGGGTGCTTTTACCGCAGCCGTCTGAGCCCTCGAGGGTTATAAAGCTGCCGCTCGGCTTTGGCGTATCGCCGAGCAAAAGCTTTCTTAGCTCCGCAACATCCTTGCATATGATTCTTGCGCCGCTTTCGAGCAATTCCTGCTCGTTTCCGTAACCATACAATACGCCTACAGGCACAACGCCTGCCCCAACAGCGCCTTCCATATCGAAAT
>JAFPYA010000092.1 GCA_017412445.1 Clostridia bacterium | reverse complement strand
GGTATCGATAAGGGTCTCGGCCACGGCAGAAATGGATATGCCGTATTCCACGACGATATACAATTCCACATCCACGGAATTGTCATTGTCCATATGGATTATCACACCGCGTCCCAGATTATCAAGGCCCAGGAGCTGTACAAGCCCGTCCTTCGTGCGTTTTGCGGCCATGCCGACTATGCCGTAGCATTCAAGCGCGGCGCAGCCCGCTACCTTGAGCACCACTTCTTCGCTCACGGTTACAGTACCTAATTCATTTACAAATTTGCAGTCCATGTTAGCGCTCCTTTCTACGGAGTGGATATTTTTTTAAATTATAACATGCCAGCGTAAATATTTCAAGTACTTCAAATGACAGCTTTGTTCAGTTTCTAAGACTTTGCAAAGGCGCTGGAATTCTGCCGCCGCGTGCAATGAACTCAGCGGAAGAAAATGGATGCACGGCGATTACGGGTGCTCTGCCGAAAAGGCCGCCGAATTCCACGTTGTCGCCCACCTTCGCGCCCGGCGCGGGTATCAGGCGCACGGCGGTGGTCTTGTTGTTTACCATGCCGATTGCGGCCTCATCCGCGATAATTGCGGAGAGCGTCTCGGCCGTGGTGTCGCCGGGCACCGCGATCATATCGAGCCCCACGGAGCACACGCAGGTCATGGCTTCGAGCTTGTCAAGGCAGAGGCAGCCCCTTTCGGCGGCCCTTATCATGCCTATATCCTCACTTAACGGTATGAACGCGCCGCTCAGGCCGCCCACGTGGGAGGAGGCCATCACGCCACCCTTTTTGACCGCGTCGTTGAGCAGGGCAAGCGCCGCGGTGGTGCCGTGAGTGCCGCAGACTTCAAGCCCCATCTCCTCGAGTATCTGAGCCACACTGTCGCCAACGGCGGGCGTGGGCGCGAGCGAAAGGTCCACTATGCCGAAGGGCACGTTCAGGCGGCGCGAGGCTTCGAGCGCCACAAGCTGACCTACGCGGGTGATGGAAAACGCCGTTTTCTTTATGGTTTCAGCCACATCGTCAAAGGGATGTCCCTTCACGCTTTCAAGCGCGCCCTTCACCACACCGGGACCCGAAACGCCTACGTTGATGGCGCATTCGCCTTCGCCCGGCCCGTGGAACGCGCCCGCCATGAACGGGTTGTCCTCTACCGCGTTTGAGAATATAACGAGCTTTGCGCAGCCAAAGCCGCCGCTACTCGCGGTGTTTTCTGCCAACTGCTTGACTACGACGCCCATCAGCTTAACGGCGTCCATGTTTATGCCGGCCTTGGTAGAGCCCACGTTTACGGAGCCGCACAAGCGCTCCGTGCAGGAGAGTGCCTCGGGCATGGACTCTATAAGGCGCTTGTCGGCATGGGTCATGGCCTTATGCACAAGCGCGCTGAAGCCGCCTATAAAGTTTACGCCTATGTCGGCGGCGGCACTGTCGAGCGCCTGCGCCAGCTTAACCGGGTTTTTCATGGCGCCGGAAATCAGCGCGGCGGGTGTGACGCTTATACGCTTGTTCACTATCGGTACGCCAAAATCCCTCTCAATCTCCTCGCCCACCCTGACGAGGTTTCCGGCAAGGCGTGTGATTTTATCGTATACCTTTTGACATTCTTTTTCGTCAGAATCGCAGGCGCAGTCCAGAAGGGATATGCCCATGGTGATTGTGCGCACATCAAGCTTTTGTTTGTCTATCATTTTGAGGGTGGAAAGTATCTCTGATGTAGTTACCATATTGTCCCCCTCAGATGCGATACATGGATTCGAAGATTTCGCTCAGCTGCGTGCGAATCTGTACGCCCAGCTCCTCGCCGAGCTTGTTCAGCTTTTCGCTCAGAACGTCAAAGCTGCAGCCGGGCGCTGATATGTCCGCCACCAGTATCATCGTAAAGTAGCCCGAAACTATCGTCTGGGAAATATCGAGAATGTTGGCTTCGTTTTCATAAAGCACGCCGCTGACCCGGGCGATGATGCCCTTACGGTCGAGACCCAGCACGCTGATTACTACCTTTTTCTGCTCGTTCACTGTATATATGCCCCTTTTGGTATTGTTATTCGTTTTTACGCTGATATTTTATTCCGCACGCTTTAATTTTACAACCGATTTTCGAGTATCTTTACACGCAGCAGGTTAATTTTTATTAAAACACTTGCCATAAGTGGCATTATCTGCTATAATATTATCCGCTATGCAGCGTTCAACTACTCCTTGGGAGGTGGAAGTATGGGAAAGTATTGTGAAGTATGCGGCAAGGGCATGGTGCACGGCAACAATGTAAGCCACTCCAACCGTAAGACCCGCCGTACCTGGGCTCCTAACACCCAGAATGTGCACGTGATGAAGGACGGTCACGCCGTTCGCATGTCCGTATGCACCAGGTGCCTTCGCAGCGGCAAAGTAGAAAGAGCCGTCTGATAGGTGTCTGTCAAAAACGCACGCAAGTGCGTTTTTTTATTTTAAGGCCCTGTACATATTCAATCGTTCGCAATGCTTGAGATGGGTGAAAAAAGTCCCCCCTTTACAGTTTAAGGCTCCGCCTGTGATTTGGCGGAGCCTTAAATCTTATGCCTTTTTGAGCGCGTTTACGAAGGCTTTGGGATCCTCCGCCTTAAAGAATGCTGAGCCTGCGACCAGCATGTTTGCGCCCGCATGCACGGCCAAGGGTGCAGTTTCGACGTTTATGCCGCCGTCTACCTCTATAATCGGATCGACGCCCGCCGAGGCGCACAGCTGCTTTATTTTGCGAACCTTTTCCAGAGTGAACGGAATCAGCTTCTGGCCGCCCTTGCCGGGCTCGACTGTCATAATGAGTATAAGGTCAACCAGCTCAAGGCAGTCGATAAGCGAATTCACATCCGTGTAGGGCTTTACTGAAACGCCTGCAAGGCAGCCGTTTGAGCGTATCGCCCTGAGGGTATCCCTGAGGCCAAAACCCGCCGCCTCCTGATGCACGGTAATGAAGCTTGCCCCTGCGGCAGCGAATTCATCTATGTGCTTTTCGGGATGCACTATCATCAGATGCGCGTCCACGGGAAAGCCGCGCTT
>JAFPYA010000009.1 GCA_017412445.1 Clostridia bacterium | reverse complement strand
GCGTTCGAGGCGCTGGGCAAGTATTCGGACAGCGCAGAAAAGGTTTGCGAGGCTGCCTATCTCAGGGCGGAGGAATTATTTAACCAGGGAGATTACAGCGCTGCCTTCAGTATGTACCAAATAGCGGGCAGCTATGCGGACGCGCCCGAGAAGCTGGACGTGGTCAAAAAGATCTTGTTCGCAGTGGGCGATATAATTACATTCGGCCGCTACGAGCAGGATGCCATCGCATCTGACGGCGTGGAGCCCATCGAGTGGATAGTGCTGGATATCGACGAGGGCGAAAACAGGGCACTGCTCATAAGCCGCTACGGGCTCGACGCGTACTGTTATCATCACAGTACGCCTTACCCCACATGGGAGAAGAGCGATGTACGCGCATGGCTGAACGGCAACTTCCTGAACGCGGCATTTACAAGCGCGGAGCAGGCAGCCATCGTGCCGGTTAAGATAAGTACGCCGCCCTACAGAGGAATAAGCGGCGGAAACGATACCGTGGACAGAATATGGCTGCTCAGTCAGGGTGAAGCCGAAACGTATTTCAAAACCAACGCCGAGCGCAAGGCTGAGGCGACCGTGTACGCCGACGCTCAGGGCGCTTTTAAGGGCGGCGATGAGTGCTGCTGGTGGTGGCTGCGTTCTGCGGGCTATAACGGCAAGTTTGCTTCCGTGGTATACAGCGACGGCAGGCTGGACAGCATATATGTTACCGGCACCAACGCGTCGGTTCGCCCCGCTATCTGGCTTCGCCTTGACTATATGAAAATCTCCAGCCCGGGCTAAACGCAAGCGAGGCATCTATAAGCTTAAATGGAGTCAAGTGACAAATCGCCTTAAAGCCCGCATGCGGCATGCTGGCATAATGGCTTTCAGGTTCGGACCCGGACAAGGTGCCGAGCTTACGCCCCGCCGTGCTCCTTTTTCCTGAGCTCGCGGCGCTGCCTGACCTCTGAGGCGGTTTTGATGAGTTTTTCCGCCCAGTCGGCGTCCTCGGCGTAGAGCTCAAACACGTCAAAGCCGAATTCGCGGCCGTAGCTCGCTATTACGGACTCATCGTCCACGTGAAGGGCGATGTTGTAGCGGTTGGGCAGCTTTTGTGGCAGCGTTTCCGAATGGCCGCGCTGCACCTCACGCAGGTGACGCGCGCCGTTGACGATGCCGTCGAAGCGCACGCCGTAGCAGGCAAACAGGCGGCGGATGTATTTTTCGCTGCGGAAGGACGAGGTGTATACCCATACCTCATAGCCCTGTGCGTGAAGCTCTTTTATCAGCCGCACGGTGCCAAGGCGCAGCCGCTCGCGGAATATGCGGTTGAGCGGAAAGCGCAAGGCGGGCTCGGTTTTGTGGGTCACGGGCGACACAAACAGCACCTCGTCGAGATCGAACGAGACGCGCATGTGAAGCTTGGATGCCTGAGGCTGTGGGCTCATATGTGTCTGGGGGTGCTCCTGCGCAATCGGTCGGGTGTGAGCCGCAGCGCGGCCCGTTTCAAAGCTGTTCTTTAACGGAGATTATACCAAAAACGCCGCGCCCATGCAAGCGTCAGAGCCTGTTTTGCGGCGCGTAAACAAAAAAGCAATCATGTGAAAGAAGGAGCGCATTATGAAGCTGACTGTCGAAACCGATCGCCTGCTGCTCAGACCCTTTGCCCCGGAGGACGCAGAAGATATGTTCAACGGCTGGACGAGCGACCCCGAGGTGGCAAAGTACGTTACATGGCCCGCGCACAAGGACGTGAGCGTGACGCGGGCGCTGCTGGCTCAGTGGGAAAAGGAGTACGAAAAGCCCGAGCGGCTGAACTTCGCTATAGTCATCAAGGAAACGAACGAGCTCATAGGCGGCATAGACGTGGTGGGCTATATTGAGGGCACGCCCGTGATAGGCTACAACCTGAACCGCAAATTCTGGAATCGCGGCTACATGACCGAGGCCTGCAGGCGCGTTATTGAATTGCTGTTTGAAAAGGGCCATGACACCGTCAAAATCGACGCGATGGCGGAAAACGCCGCCTCAAACCGCGTGATAGTCAAGTGCGGCGGCGTGCTTGTGTGCACAAACGACGACGAGCGTCCGCTAAAGGGCGACGTAGTAAGGGTGAACCGCTATCTGGTCAGCAAGGACAGTTTTGCGCGCGCAGCGCTGTAATCATATCAAACAATACATAAAAACGGAGGAAAGCCCATGCTATCCGGCATTGTGAATCTTGCGCTGGCGCTCATGGCGGCGGGCGCGCTGTGGTGCGGCGTGAGGCGCGGCCCGGCAAAGGAAGTGTTCAAATATTTCACGTCCCTGTCAAACCTTTGGTGCGGCGCGGCGGCGCTTGCGCTGGCGGTGTGCCGCTTTACGGGAAGTGCGCCCAGAATCGCGTTGCTGATCAAATACTCGGGCACGGCGGCGGTTGCGCTTACCATCCTCACCGTGTTTTTATACCTCAGGCCCGCAGTTGGCGGCCTTAAGCCCCTGATAAAGGGGCAGGACCTCTTTTTGCATTTGATTTGCCCGCTCACGGCACTGGTTTCGTATTGCGCCATGGACAGGGTGAGCGCCCCGTTTGCCGCGGTGCTCTGGGGGTATGTGCCGGTGCTGCTGTACGGCTGCCTGTACCTGTACAAGGTGGTCTTTGCCCCTGAAAACAGGCGCTGGAGGGACTTTTACGGCTTCAACCGCGGCGGCAAGTGGCCCTTCACATTCGCGGCGATGAACGTCGCGGGCTTCATAATCAGCCTCGCGCTCTGGGCGATAGGCCGCATAGCGTAAGGAAATACAAAGCAAGCATCCGTCCGCGATTACGGGCGGATGCTTTGCGTTTGTCTGGTTTTCTGCTATTCTATCGCCGCGAGGTTTGCGCTGTACGCGCCCCAGAAGTAGTCGGTCACGTATGTGCCAAGCAGCTCTTTTGGCACGCGAAGCATGATATTGCCCGCGCCCGCCAAAAGCTCGTCGCCCACCTCGGGCAGGTCGTTTGAGAGAATATAAACGGTTTTGAGAGAGCGCGCGCCCTCGAACAGCCGCCCGGGCAGGCGCGTGACGGTTTCGGGCAGCGTGATTTGTACGGCGGCGCTGCCCTCAAACGCGCCCGCGTCCACGCTTATCACGTCCGCGCCGCCAAGCGAGGCGGGCAGCGTCAGCGCGCTTTGCGCTTTCACGGCCTCGCTTAAGCCCGTCACCACAGAGCCGCGGTTTGTGAGGTCGTAGATGAAGCCGTTCTCTTCGCCGCTAAGCAAAACAGCGTATTCCACATTCAGCGCGGGCGCGTGAGGAAGCGAAACGGAGGTCTTTTGCATGCGGCCGGTCACGCGCTGTATGTCGCCCACCAGCAGAAGCGAATTGTATGTGACGCCGGTGTCGTTCAGGTGAAAGTTGCTGTCGTAAAAGAAGCCTGCGTCCAGAATATGATCTTCAAGGGGCGACAGCAGCGGGCAGTCGAGCCCGTTTTTGAGCGCGTCCGTAAACGCCTGCTTTTCGGCTGCGTCCACGTCCTTCACCGACAGCGCGTTTACGGGGCAGAAGGCAAAATAGACGCTTGCACCCTTTTTGCGCACAGAGCGCGCGTAGTCGTTTATCATCGAAAGAAAATCGTCCGTCACTATAGAAACGTCTATCTCGGGCAGGTTGTCCCTTGAATAGCCCATCTCCATCACGTTTTCGGGTCGGGGATAGATGATGTCGCCGTAAGCGTCAAACGAGGACAGGCTGTACACGCCCGCGCTCGCCGTGCCGCTCTGTCTCAGGCTCGCAGCCTCTTTGGCGTAGGCGGGAATCTTGTTTATGAGCCCCGTCTGATAGCTGAGTGGCAGGGTTACGAGTCTTAGCGGTTCGCCCTCGAACGCCTGCAAAAGATAGTCGTAGCCACAGTACGTCGAATACATCTGCGCGCTGATTTCGGGCGCGATTACCACTATGTCGCCCGAATGTATGTGCTTCAAGGACAAATCGAGCATGGGCTTTAAGCCGAACGCCGCATACAGGCCGAAATTCACGCAGGGCATGCCGAGCTCGCGCTCGATGAGCTTGCTGTCTATGCCAAACGCCGCGGACGAGCCGCCTATCACTATCACGCGCGCGCCCTTGGTGTCTTTGAGCCTGTCGACCTTTGCGGGCAGCTCGGCATAATACGTCTCGACGTAGGCGTCCTTCTGAAGGGCGTAAAACACCCACGCGCCCGCAAACGCCACGGCTGAAACCAGCACAAGCAGCAGCAGGAGTCTTATGAATCTTAGCAGTATTTTGGCGTTTTTCATATCTGAAATCCTCAGAAGTTAAAGTAAATAAAGCTGTTTGCGGCGCCGCCGCCCGCGCCCGCCACCTTGGCAATGAGCGTTACAAACGTAAGTACGACGCAAAGCACCACCGCCCCGCGCTCGCTTAAGCGCTTCGAGGCGCATAAGTCCCTGACCCTGCCCGAAAGCAGCACCGTTATCAGAAACAGCGCCCAAGAAAGCGGACTTAAGCCCAGCGCGCTGCCGGGGGATGCCCAAGAGCCGAACAGCCCGCTCAGCACCCTTAAGGCGTTTGCCACGCTGTCCGCGCGGAAGAATACCCAGCCCAGCGCTACCAGCGCGAGCGTGCGCGCGTGGGCAAATATGAGGCCGGCCTTCGTGGGCGCGCCCTTTTTGGGAAACAGCTTGCCCGCGAGGGTTTCAAGCACCTGAAACAGCTCATGCAAAAGCCCCCACACGATAAAGGTGAGGTTCGCCCCGTGCCATATGCCGCTGGTCAGAAAGACAAGCATTATGTTTCTGTAGCGCTTTATTTCGCCTACACGGCTGCCGCCGAGGGGGAAGTAGACGTATTTTCTGAGCCAGTTCGTGAGGCTTATGTGCCAGCGGCGCCAGAAATCCACCACGCTCGCGGCGGCGTAGGGATGGTTGAAGTTCTCGGTGAGTTTTATCCCGAAGAGCGCCGCGCTGCCGAGCGCTATGTCAGTATAGCCGGAAAAGTCAAAATAGATCTGCGCGGAGTAGAGCGCAATCGCGCCCAGCGTACTCAGGCCGTCCGCCCCGCCGTCGAGCGCGAATACGTTGTTTACGGCGGGGGCGATAAGGTCGGCCGCCGCGCATTTTTTTACGAAGCCCACAAGTATAAGCAGCGTCGCCGAAAGCAGCCGCCTCCAAGTGAGCACCCGCCTTTTGCGGATTTCGGCAAGGAACGTGTCCGGCGGCTCTATCGGCCCCGCGGTGATCTTGGGGAAAAACAGCGCGTAGAGGAAAAAGCCGGAGGGGTTGCCCGAGGCTTTGATTTCGCCCTTGTACACGCCCGCCAGATACGCTATGCACTGGAAAGTGATGTAGGATATGCCCATAGGCACGCTCAGTGAAATGACGCTGCGCCCGGACGCAAACAGGGACAGTGTGAAATTGAGATATTTATAAAAGAACAGATAACATATGCTGAGTATCACGCCGCCCGTGAGCAGCGCCTTCCTCTGCCGCTTTCTGCCCTCCATCAGCCGGCTCAGAATGTATATTATCCACAGGTACGCGATCAGTACCGGCAGCTGCCCCGGCATCGCGTAGAGATAAAAGCCCACGCTGGCGAGCATAAGCACGGCGCGCGTGCGCTTTGCCGGCAAAAGCCAGTAGAGCAGCACGGTCAGGGCGAGGAAGAGCACGTATCCCGGCGATGTAAGGTTCATTTCACTGCCTCCCCGCTGCTAAGCCCCCATGCCTCGAGGTCGCTTATAAGCTGCTGAGTGCGCATTACCGCGCCCTCGTTGGTCATGTGGTATTTGTTGTCGTAAAACGCCTCGGCGGGGAACACGTAGTCCGCCGCGTTTGAAATCAATACACAGTCGCTGCCTTCAAATGCCTTTGAGAGCTTATCGGTAAACTCCCTGTAGGTGGCGCGCAGCGTTCTGCTCTGGGAGCCGCCGTCCGTTATGGGCGGGAAGCTGAACAGGCAGACGCCGCCCCGCGCCGTTATCTCCCGCGCCGCCGCGGCGTACACGCTTACGCCTGAGCTCTTGATAAGCTCGAGGTCGGCGTTTGTCGCCTTCACGGTGTTTCTGTGCGAGCGCGGCGCGGCGAGGTCGCCGTATTCGTTGCAGGCCGCGCGGGTATATACGCCGTGCGTGGACTGGTGCCCCGGCAGTATAGCGCGCCGCTCGGCGAGAAAGTCCACAAACTTGTCAAGCACGCTGGCGCGCACCTGCTGCTGGTTCAGTTCGTCCAGCATATTCCAGTTGCTCTCTATGTACAGCCAGTTTTGAATTTCATGGCTCAGGCTGTTGCCGTACATGGCGTTGTAGTATTCGGGCGCGAAAATCACTATGTCGCCCTCGTGCAGGTTGTTTATCACGTAGAACATGAGTGGTTTTATGCCGAAAAGGTAGCTGCCGCTGAAGTTGACTATTTCATAATCGGGGAAGCGCGCCTTGAGCAGGCTCGAATCGAGGCCGAAGCTGCCGCTTGAGCCCGCAACCAGTATTATGCGCTTGCCGGGCGTGTATTTCAGGCGCATGTACTTGTCCGCCAGCGCCGCGTCGAAGGTCCTGTCGTAAGCGCGCACGTCGTTTTTGCTGAGCACGCGCAAGCGCGTAAACGAGGGGCACTTGTCGAAGGCGTCGTCCGCCATGCTCTCCAGCGTGTCGGGCAGATAGACCGTTTCGAGGTTCTCACAGCTTTTGAACGCGCCCGTGCCTATGTATGTGATGCCGATAGGCAAAACGAGGGTTTTGAGCGAGGACAGGCCGCTGAACGCCTTTGATTCTATCACCTTCACCCTTACCCCGTCTATGCGCGCGGGGATGACCAGAGTGTCGCCCGTGTCCTGCTTTGCGCCAAGTATTATAACGTAGCCGTCGCTTAAGCGGTATTTGAGCGTATCTGCGGGCGTTTCGGGCAGCCACTGGGCGTAGAGGGTCACGTTGTCGTGGTTCACCATCACGGGCGAGCCGGGCGCGTAGTGCGCGCCGCTGCCGTCGGCAAGCGTGTTGTAGCCTACGAGCGCGTAGCCCTCGCGGGTAAGCGTGCCCGTGTCGGCGGGCAGGTATACGCTCTTGCCGGAAGAGCATCCGTCAAGACGGAATTCGCTATCGGCGACGCCGCCGTTCGGGTCTATGCTCACGGTGTATGTGTAGAGGTCAGTGAAGTTTGCGTACAGATGCGTGTCGCCCGAAAGCGTCAGGCTGATCAATTCGCTTTGAGACAAGAGCGTCCCGCCGTCGTTTAAGGACGCGCCGGCGCTCCAGCCGTTGAAGCGCGCGTAGGCGCTGTCGTATACGGGGCTGATGGTGACCTTGTCGCCGTAGCGGTACACCTCTTTTGGGTCGGCGTTTTTTACGCTGCCTACCGGCGTGGCCTCGGCTGTGAAGCTGACCGCTTCGCCCGTAAGCTCGAGGGAAATCACGCTGTCCTCGTACACCGTGAACGACACCGTATCGCTTTGGTCCACGTTGTACGCGTCGCTGTTTACAAACACGCGCGACACTGCCGAGTGCTCGGGCGGGGTCAGGCGCAGCGTCGCCGTGTCGCCGCTCATTACGCTTTGATTTATAAGCGAGGCATAGGCTGCGTCTTCGCTTCTCACGTATAGCGCGCAGGGGCGCCTCGGCACGTAGTGCACGCTTTGGGAATCGCGCACGTTGTCAACATACAAAACGCCGCCCTCGTATCTGAGGCCGCTGTTTTCGTCGTGTGCACAGCCCTCGTCAAACTTCACGCTGAACTGAGCGCTCGCGCCATATGGCACGGTCACGGGGTTTTCCGAAAGGATCTCATAGCCCTCGCCGGGCACCAGCGCCACCGTGCATCGGCTGTCGCGCCCGCTTTCGTGCCGCGACAGATAAAACGCCGACGCAAAGACAATAACCGTCAGCGCGATCATATACAGCACATGCCTGTTGAGGCGCATACCATACCTCCGCAGTAAAAATCATATGTCCATTCTACCACAAAACGCGCGCTCTGAAAAGAGAAAAAACGCAAAAATGGCGGCACGGAATAAATTAAGACCGAAAGGCGCACTCAGGCGCCTTTCGGCATGATATAAGCGGGCGCAGACAAATCGGGCAGGGCCGCCTTAAATAAGCCGCCCTGTGCCGTATATTTAATCAGATTTCCCCCACGCAATTGCGGGCGCGGCGGCGGTTTATTTCTCCGCAGGCTCCGCTTTGTCTGAGGCGTCTTCAGTGTCCGCGTCAGGGGTGGGCTTGGCGTCCGCGATCATAGAGGCCTCGCGGTACTCGTCCATCGAGGCGTTATGGCGCTGAACGAAGTACACCACGAGGGCGGTCAGGAAGGACGCGCCCCACAGTATTATGCCAAGGTCCGTCTTGCGCAAAAACATGCACACCATGCCGGCCACCCACACAAGCGTGATTATCAAAAACAGCGCGAGCTTCGCCTTTGAGGGCTGAGGCTCCTCCTTTTTCTGAAACACGTAAAACTTGCCGTCGTTTTTATTCATTGCAATTCCTCCATACTGACTGCGGGTATCTTTAAGACAAGCGCAGACTTGCTTTCACTATTAACAGCGCCTGCCCGTTATGGTCACTGCTTTCCCTCCATTGCGGCGTCGGCGTACCTGCCGCGCATGCCGCCCGGACGCTTCAAAACCTTTTCGATTTTGCGCTCGATTTCGTTTGAAATGTCTATATTCAGCGTGCGGGTCAATTGCAGGCCGTACATCATCACGTCCGCAAATTCCTCGGCGATGCGCCTTTGGCGCTCAGGGTCGAGGCCGTTTTGCAGTTTGTCCACGTCCTCACTGTCAAGCCACTGAAATATCTCGAGCAGCTCGCTCATCTCGACCGTCATGGCCATGGCGACGTGCTGTATGTTCTGCACTCCGTCCACGCCCCAGCCCTTTTTGATTACCAGCTCCCTCACCGCTTCCTTGAGCTCGGAAAGGGTGGTTCTGTCGTCCGTCATATGCGCCTCCGAAGTTTTATACACGAATTATATCACCGTAATGAAATATAGCGGCGCTTTAAGCTTTATGCTTGGGTTAAATTACTTTTCCCGCGCGCTGAGCAGCTTTTGGGCGGCGTCCATGCCGCGCGCCGCGCATTTGACCGCGTCCAGGCCCATAAGCGTGCCCTCGGCAAGCCCCGCGCACATGGCGTCGCCCGCGCCGTTTGTGTCGCACGAATACACGCGTGAGGGAGCAAGATGCGCTTCTTCCGCTTCGCCGCAGGCGTACACGCCCTTCATGCCAAGCGACACCAATACGCGCTTAACCCCGCATAAGATGAGGGCCTTGCCCGCGTCCGAAGCGGTTTTTTTGCCTGTCAGCGTTTGCGCTTCCAGGAGATTCAGCTTGAGCGCGTCCAAGCGCGGCAGTACGCCCTTAAGCTTTGCGCACTTGGCGCCGCTCACCGCGTCTGCGATCAGGGGCTTTTTTACTATATCGGCGACAGCCCTGAGCGCGCCTTCGCTGAGGTTTGCCTCGATTACCGCCGCGTCAAAGGAGTTTATATAATCGGCGCGCTCCCGTATCGCCTCGGGGGTAAGGCATTCAAGCGCCGCCATGTCGTTTATCGCAAGCGCCATCTCGCCGTCCTCGCGGTGCGCGGCCATGTAGCAGGGCGTGGGCAACGAGGTGCGCACGCATTGGCCCATGTCTATGCCCGCATGCACGCACTCCTCCTCGAGGAAGCGGCCGAACAGGTCGCGGCTCAGTACACTCAAAAGGCACACCTCGTGCCCCATGCCGGCGAGGGTGCGGGCGATGTTCATGCCCACGCCGCCCGCCGAAAAGCGTATGCGGCCTATGTTTGAGTCGCCGGGCCGCATGTCCCCGCCGATGCGGCCTATCACGTCCAGATTCATGCCACCGATAACACAAAATCTCATCTTACAAACTCCAAACGCTTATTGAGCGCACTCGCGCTCCCAGTCTGCTATGCAGGCGATAAACGCGTCGCCGAACTGCTCGCACTTTCGGCTGCCCACGCCCGCCACTTCAAGGAATTCTTCCCTCGAGCGGGGTCTGAGCCGCGCCATGGATTCCAATGTCGCGTCGCTGAAAATCATGTATGGAGGCACGTGGCGCTGCTTTGAAAGCTGCATTCTGAGCGCCTTAAGGCGCGAAATCAACGATATGTCGACGGCCTTATCCGGCACTGCTGGTGTCTGAGCCTTGCGGCTGCGGCGCTTCTTCTCGGCGGGCTTTGGCACGGTCACGTGCGTTTCGCCCCTCTCAAACGCCTCCGCCGCGTCGCCCGCGGTGATTATGGGATAGTCTCCCTCGGTGCGCTTGAGCACATCTTCATCGACCATTTCGTCTATCAGGTTCCCCACTACGCCTTTGTCCAGCGAGGACATGACGCCGTAGGACTCGAGCTTGTTCAGCCTGCGCCTGCGTATGGCCTCCGTGTTTGCGCCGCGCAGTATGTCTATCAGCATTGCCGAGCCGTAGCCGACGCGCAACTCGCGCACGAGCTTAAGCACCTCGAGGGCGGCCTTGTCGGCGTTTATCCTTTCGTCCAGACCGTCGCAGACGCTGCATTTGTTGCATCTGTCGGGCGCGCTTTGGCCAAAATAGCTCATTATGCTCTTGCGCAGGCACCTGCCGGAGGTGGCGTAGCGCTTCATTGCGTCGAGCCTGAGCCGCGCGGCCTTTTTGAGCTGCTCCACCTCGTCCGGCGCGAGCCCCGATTCCTCGCCCATATGGTCTATGAAAAACTTTTGCGTATAAAGATCCTTCGCGGAGTACAGAAGCACGCACACCGCCCTCAGGCCGTCGCGCCCGGCGCGACCCGCCTCCTGATAGTAGCTTTCTATGTCCTTGGGCAGGCTGTAGTGTATCACGTAGCGCACGGTGCTTTTGTCTATGCCCATGCCGAAGGCGTTGGTGGCCACCATCACGGGCTTTTCGTCCATTGAGAAGGCCTCCTGATTGGCCTTACGCTCTGCGTCGTCGAGCCCCGCGTGGTAGCGCGTGACGGGAATGCCCCTGTCCACGAGATAGTCGTATACCTCCTCCACCTGCTTGCGCGTGGCGCAGTAGATGATGCCGCTCATGTCGCTGAAGGCGGGCATCAGCTCGTCCAGCGCCTTTTTCTTTGAGCTTGTGCGTATCACGCGAAAATACAGGTTCGGGCGGTCAAAGCCCGTTACGCGAAGGTAGGGTTTACTCAGCCCCAGCAGCCTGATTATGTCGAGGCGCACCTGCTCCGTGGCGGTGGCGGTGAACGCCGCAAGCACGGGTTTTTGGGGAAGCGCCAATATGAATCTGGGTATATCGAGATAGGAGGGTCTGAAATCCTGCCCCCACTGGCTTATGCAGTGCGCCTCGTCTATGGCGATGAGGCTTACGTCCATTATGCCGGCGGCGTACACAAAGCGCGGCGTAAGCAGCCTTTCGGGCGCCACGTATATAATTTTGTACGCGCCCGAAATTGCCCTGTCCAGCGCCGCGGTCTGCTGCGCCTCGCTCAGGGATGAGTTTATGAACGCCGCGGGCACGCCCAGCTCCCTGAGCGCGGCCACCTGATCCTTCATAAGCGAAATCAGCGGAGACACCACCAGCGTCACGCCTTCGAGCGCGAGCGCGGGAATCTGGTAGCACAGGCTCTTGCCCGCGCCCGTGGGCATCACGCCCAGCGAATCGCGGCCGGAGAGGATGGCGCTTATCAAATCCTCCTGCCCGCCCCTGAACTCGCTGTAGCCATAAACGCTGCGCAGTATAGCTCGTGCCTTGTCCATAAGCGCGTCTTTATTCGAGGGCGCGTATCTTTCCGGCGCGGGAGGCTCGGCTTCACAGGGATAGGCGTAAGCCTCCTCAGGCGGAGCGTAAGCCTCAGGGCCTTCCGTGAAAGCAAGGCCTTCGTCCTCCGGGAAGAAAAGCGGGGGCTCGGCATCGGAAAAGGCGGGCATAGCGCCATCGTCAAAGCGGGCATCGCGCGCGTTTGACGTGTCCTGCGCGTTGGCGCTTTCGTCCGCCGCCATGTCGTCGCCGATATAGCTGAAACGCGGAAACGTCGCGCCGTCCCGCGTCACGGTCTCGGTCCACATTGACAGCGGCCGCACCCATATGCGCTCGTTAAGAGGCGTTTCACCGCAGTCGTACAGCGCCCTGTAAACCACCATGCTCTCGTCCGTCTCGCTGTGCCTGGCGATGTACAAAAGCTCATATTCGCCGCCCTTAAAGTGGCGATACCGTCCCTTTTTAGGATAATCCATTTACGTCTCCAAATTCAATTGCTGAAGCTATTATACAATAATCGCCCCAAAAAATCCACACAAAAGTGAAAAGCGGGCATCAGCATAAGCGCTTTTGCCCTGATGCCGCGGCATCAACCGTGCCTCCCGCAGGGCGGGCTTAAGCGGCAATTTCCTAATACCCGATATCCGATATCTCCACGCAGTTCAGTGACGTATAGAAGCTCCACTCGAATTTATTGATGCCGCTTTCGTATATTATGCGCTGCAGCTCGGCGTGCTCGTCAAAGAGATTGAGGCTGTCGTCATATTTAAGGCGCAGTACAGCCGTGCCCCTTGCGTTAAAGGCTTCCACCGCCATTTTTACCTGCGCGAACGAGGAGACGGAGGCAAAGCTTACGGACGGGAGATATTCGGCGTTTTCGTAGGCGATATAGTTATAGTCGTTATGATATACGTACCTTGATGAGATGGCGAGCCTCGACTGCAGTATGAGCGCGGTGTACGCGCTGCGATTGTCAGAAAGCAAGCGGGCGCCCAGATCCGGAGAAAAGTACAGACGGAAGCTTCCCGTGTTATTCCCGGCGCAGCGATCCAATGCGGACAATACTTCGCTTTCGGTATCGCAGATGGTAAATTCATCGACATAGGTGATATTGAACAAATCCGCGTTTGAAACGGAAAAGCTCCAGCCAAAGTCGTTTATGCCCACAGAGCGTATGGCGGCGCTGAGCCTGTCGTGGTTTTGATTTATGGCAAGCTCATCTGCGCAGATGAGGCTGACCCGCTCCAGGCGTTTGTCCGACACGACCCTGAGCGCACTGTACAATTCATCCCAGCTGCCTACTCTGTACTCTACGAGCTCCGCATTCCGGCTGCTCGGGTCTGTGACGCTCAGGAGCTTGCAGTCGGTCGCCGCCTCGAGCCATATGTGCTTTTCCGAAGCGCGATCCGCGCCTATGTTGTAGTTCAGATAGCTGATGCCCTTTTCGGAGTCGTCCCAGGTCAGATCGACCGTCAGCCATTGGCCGCCGATGTTGATGAGGTTCCACATATGGGTGCTGTCGTCCTGCACCTTTTTGGAATTCTCCTGATCTGCGTTTAATGTGGTGCCGTGCATATACCTGACATCAAATCCCGCCAGACTGCAGCACAGGAAAAAAGCATCCGAGTATCCGTCGCAGTCCGCCTTGCCGTTGAGCAAGGCGCCTGTCGCACAGTCGTTATCATTATGAGGATCGCTGTCGGTATAGTATTCGATTCTCTCGCACAGGCTGTCGTGGATTTGCTTCTCGATTTCAAGCTGCGTGCCGCGCGCGCCGTTCACTATGCTCAGGGCGGCGTCGAGCGTTTCTCTCTGTTTACTGTCCAGCGAGCTTACTGAGCCGTTTTTATAGGCGTGCGCGATCTGCTTTCCTTCATAGTACCTTATGTTTGTTATCCTGTAAAAATTGCATGAATACGACCACTGAACGTCATATGTTCCGTTATT
>JAFPYA010000091.1 GCA_017412445.1 Clostridia bacterium | reverse complement strand
CGGGATTGTTCCACAAAAAGCCGTAGCCGAGGCTTGAGAGCGCAAAGGGGATGGTGGTCTGGCTGTTCTTTTGCATCAGCTCCAGCACGCAGCCCTTCATGTCCATGTAGGGCTGCTGATAGCCGCCCATGCCGTATATTTTTTCGCCGTCGTTGGGCTCGAACCTGAGCGTGAGCTTGTAGTCGCCCGCGGTGTAGGGCGTCCATTCTCTGGCGTTTATCTTAAGGCAATGGCTTTCGCGGGTCGCGAGGCCATCGTAGAAGCGGTGCTGCTCGTGAAGTATTCTTTTGCCGTCCTTAAAGATGCTTATAACGCCCGCGTGGTTCACCTTGGCGCTTATGCGGCCGTTGGTTATGGCGGCGTAAGGGTAATTCCCCGTGCTGCCGTCGCCCTGCCGCCACGGCTCCGTAAGAAACTCGATTTTAGCCTCACAGGCCGGAATATCCTCGGTAAGCGCCCGGTTTTCATCGATTATCTCCGGAAACATAGTGGCGCGAAAGCGCAGCGAGTCCACGCCCCACGGCTCGATTCTGAGCGTCTCGTTCTGCCGCTTGCATACGAGCGCACCGTTGTCGTTAATGAACTGCATGTGTCTACCTCCGTTGCAAATTGTGTATGATTTGATGTTTGTTTATTCTTATTTATGATACCTTTCGCCCGCGTTTATTTTTTCGGCGCGGTAGAGCTGTTCAAGCAGTATAACACGCATAAGCTGATGCGGAAAGGTCATTGGCGAAAACGAGAGCTTCAGGTTTGCCCTGTCCTCCACGTCCTTTGAGAGCCCCAGCGAGCCCCCTATCACGAACACCGCCCGCCGCCCCTCGTTTTCCCAGCGGCGCACGCTTTCCGCCAGCTTTTCTGAGCTCATCTGCCCTGCCCTAATGCACAGCGCCACCACAAAGTCTGTGGGCTTTATGTGCTTAAGAAGCGCCTGTCCCTCTTTTTTTATCACCTGCAGGCTCAGCTTTTCGCCGCCGCCTGCCGGCTCGGGCTCATCCGGCACCTCGGTCAGCTCATATTTGCCGTAACGAGTCAATCGTGTGAGGTATTCCCCGCAGGCGTCCCTCTGCCATTTTTCCTTGAGGCTGCCCACGCACAGTACGAGCGCGTTCATCCCGTTACCCCAATGATGGCAAGCAGGTCGCGCACGCAAAGCGCCAGCGCCACGATGACGCCACAGCCTATAACCACGTTTTCATGGACGCTGCCGTCCCTTCCCTTTATGGCGCGGCGGCCGTGAGCATGGGCGGGATTGTTCGCTCTGAGCCGCTTTATGAGGTACACGAGGCACAGCGCGAAGAGCACAGCGTACAGCGCGTAGAGTATAATGCCCCTTGTGCCGCCCGCCGCTTCGAAATACGTCTGCGATGACTCGCCCCCGCTTGCAATGCGGCTCATGATGAGCGTAAGCGAATTATGAATGATATGGTACAGCATGCCGGCAAACAGCGAGTCCGTGTAAACCACCGCGCAGCCCAGCGCTATGCCGCTTATGAGCTGCGCCGGCAGACCCTTCAGTGAGGCGTGCAGCATAGTAAAAAGCACCGCCACAATGAGCACGGCTCTGAAGCTGCCCCGCTCCTCCCAGGCGCTGAGCATCGAACCCCTGAACAGAAGCTCCTCGCACACCGCAGGCATGATGACCACCGCCAGCAGCTGCGCAAGCGCGGAACCCGCGCCGTTTATGGCGTAGCTGTTTGAGGGCGTGAGCCTGCCGCCCAGCGCCTCTATGCCTGCGCACCACAGGCCGCCTGCGTACAGGCTCAGCATGAAGCCGACCGCCGCCATGAGCGAGACCAATAATGTATTTTTGCCGCTGAGCGGCTTTACCCTTATGTATTCGCTTATGCCGGGCTTGCGTTTGGCGTAGACGGTAAAGGGCAAAAGCAAAAACAATACAAAGTAGGCGATGCTGCGCACGGAATAAAACAGGCTGCCCGGCATGCCCGACTCTAAGCCCGGCAGCGCCTGCAAAAGCAGGCTATCCGCCAGCTCCATAACTGGCTTTCCCGCCACAGCCGCAAAAAACATGCAGCTCGCCGCGAAGAGCGAGGGCACCCTGTCGGTGCCGGGCAGAACAAAGTTGTCGCCTTCCATTGGGCCTCCGCTACAGTTCTATTTTGAATACGCCCGTAAGCGCGCTGCGCGCCGCCACGTGCAGTTCCATGTCCCTGCCTGGGCGTATGCCCTCGTCCAGAAGCATGTTTTCGCAGGTCTTGAGCGCGAGCTCCGGAAAATTGTTGTTTTTACTCAGGTGACCCAGGATTATCTCCCTTGCGCCGCTCTTGATCAGATGCGCGGCGGCACTGCCCGCGTCCTCGTTGCTCAGATGTCCCTTGCGCCCAAGTATGCGGCGCTTTAAGTCGTAAGGATAACTGCCGGCCATGAGCATGTCCGTATCGTAATCGGCCTCGAGAAGCACAAGGTCGCTGCCCCCGACCGCCTCAAGCCACGTCTTGTTTATGTAGCCCATGTCGGTTGCGACCGCGGCCTTCACTCCGCCCTTTTCAAACACGAAGCCGCAGGGGTCGAGGCAGTCGTGGGGCGTGGTAAACGCGGTTATGTTGAGGTCGCCTATGAAAAAATCTGAGTCGTTGTCTATATAGCGTATCTGTTCGGGGGCGAGCTTGCCCAGCCGCTTGCCCGAGCCGTCCCACGTGCCGCGCGTGGCGTATATTGGCACGCCGCCCAGTCTTCTCGAAAGCACGCCCACGCCTGAAACGTGATCCGTATGCTCGTGGGTCACGAGCACGGCCTTTACCGCCGCGGGATCTATTTTGGCGGCCTTCAGCTGTTCAAGCGTGGCCATTGCGCTCACGCCGCAGTCTACTATAACGCCCTCATCCTCTGTGCCTACGTATGTGCAGTTGCCGCTCGAGCCGGAAAACAGGGGTGCAAACAACAGTGTCATATCCGTGCCGCCTCCCGGTTTCCTTTTTCGGGCGCAACGCCGCTTAAATCGAACGCGGGCGTATAGGCGCTCTTTGCCGAGTCGAGCTCCTGCGTGTAGCCACAGTCCATGCTGAGGGAATACATGTACTGTACGGCTTCATCGTATTCCTCGCTTGTGAGCGGGCGATTGATGTCGTCAAATTCATGTGCCCTGCCCATAGGCGTGTACTGCGCCATGAGCGACACAGGCACGCCCTCAAAGTCCCAGTGGATGCGCCGCAGGACCTGCTTTGTGTTGTCCAGATGCCCCGGCAGCACGAGGTGGCGTATCAGAGTGCCCTTCTTCATCAGGCCGTTTTCGTCGTAGACCGGCCTGCCCGTCTGGCGCAGCATCTCCTCTATCGCCTTTAAGGCGGTCTCGGGGTAGTTCTCTGCACCCGAAAGCCTCGCAGCCAGCGCTTCGTCCATGTATTTGAAATCGGGCAGGTAGATGTCCACCATGCCGTTAAGCGCCCTCAGCGTCTCCACGCGCTCGTAACCGCTGCTGTTCCACACCACAGGCACGGGCAGGCCGCCCTTGAGCGCCTCGATTATGGCTGGCACAAACTGCGTGCCGGTAACTAAGTTTATGTTGTTTGCGCCCTTGTCGATAAGCTCAAAGAATATTTCCCGCAGGCGCGCGGGGCTTATTTCCATCCCGAAATTGTCGTGGCTTATTGCATAATTCTGGCAAAACACGCACCCCAGCGTGCAGCCGGAAAAGAATATGGCGCCGCTGCCGCTTTTTCCGCTTATGCAGGGCTCCTCGTCGAAGTGCAGTGCGCACCTCGCCACCCGCGGCAGCGTGCCCGCGCCGCAAAAGCCCAGCCCCCGGCTTTCGTATCGTTCAGCCCCGCATTTGCGGGGACACAAATTGCAAATCATCCTACGCACCCATTTTAATCTTGTGCAATCATTATACCGCAAAGCGCGCCCTCAGTCAAAAGCTTTGCCGTTAAAATACGGATAAAACGACGCCGAAGCGCCGCAGGCTCTTTGGCAGTCATCAGAACATGAGCGGCAGGGCATTATAAAAAGGAAACGAGCGGCATGACCATAAAAATTTGCGCGGCGGCTTGTGTTTTGGCGTAAATGGGGATATAATAGAGCCATTCGAGGCATAAGCGGCATTTCCGCGGTTGCATATATATGGAGGAAAAAACTATGGCTCTTGATCTTGACACCCTGTGCGTACAGGCGGGCTACACACCCGGCAACGGCGAGCCCCGCCAGATACCCATCATACAGTCCACCACGTTCAAATATGAAAGCAGCGAGGCCATGGGCAGACTGTTCGACCTCGAGGACAGCGGCTATTTCTACACCAGGCTTCAAAACCCCACAAACGACATGGTTGCCGCCAAAATCTGCGCGCTCGAGGGCGGCACGGCGGGCATGCTGACCTCCTCCGGGCAGGCGGCAAACTTCTTTGCGCTGTTCAACCTGTGCTCCTGCGGCGACCACATAGTGTGCTCCTCGTCGATTTACGGCGGCACGTTCAACCTGATAAGCGTGACCATGGCGAAGATGGGCATTGAGACCACCTTCGTGAACCCGGACTGCACCGAGGACGAGCTGAACGCCGCCTTCCGTCCGAACACGAAGTGCGTGTTCGGCGAGACCATAGCCAATCCCGCGCTGACGGTTCTGAACATAGAGCTGTTCGCCAAATGCGCCCACGCGCACGGCGTGCCGCTGATTGTCGACAACACCTTCGCCACTCCCGTGAACTGCCGTCCCGGCGAATGGGGGGCGGACATAGTGACCCACTCCACCACCAAGTACATGGACGGCCACGGCGCGGGCGTAGGCGGCGCGATTGTGGACATGGGCAAATTCGACTGGATGGCGCACGCGGAGAAGTTCCCCGGCCTCACCACCCCCGACGACAGCTATCACGGCATAGTTTACGCCGAAAAGTTCGGAATGGGCGGAGCGTTCATCACCAAGTGCACCGCACAGCTTATGCGCGATTTCGGCTCTATACAGTCGCCCCAGAACGCCTTTTTGCTGAACCTCGGCCTCGAAAGCCTGCATGTGCGCATGCCGCGCCACTGCGAAAACGGTCTGGCCGTGGCCAGCTTTCTCTCTTCTCATGATAAAATCGAAAAGGTCAGCTACCCCTCCCTGCCCGGCGACAGGTTTTACCCCATGGCGCAAAAGTATCTGCCCAAAGGCTCCTGCGGCGTGGTGTCATTCGAAATAAAGGGCGGCCGCCCTGCCGCCGAGCGCTTCATGAAGGCGCTTAAGCTTGCGGCGATAGAGACGCACGTGGCCGACGCGCGCACCTGCTGCCTGTGCCCCGCCGCGTCCACTCACCGCCAGATGACCGACGAGCAGCTGGCCGAGGCCGGTGTACCCGCGGGCATGGTGCGCTTGAGCTGCGGCCTCGAAAGCAGCGCCGATCTCATAAGCGACCTCGAGCAGGCGCTGGCGCAGGCCTGAATATTGCAAATTTAAGTCAGATATTTTTCAAAACTATTGACTTTTAAGTAGATTTGTGCAATAATACACGTGTTGTATATTGCACAAATTTTATTTTACGGGAGTGAAAAAGCATGAAGGTATGTCCCTATTGCGGGCAGGAAATTGAAGATGATGCCGCTGTGTGCCCTTACTGCGGCAAGGACGTGACAGCCGAAGCCGAGGAGGCCGAAGCCGAGTATGAAGAAGTAGCCGAAACCGAAAACGAGGAAGCCGCGCCCGAGGAGGCTCAATACGCCCCCGAGGAGATCGAGGCCGAGCCCGAGGAAGATGAAGCGCCCGTTTCTCCCTTGCGCGAGCACAAGGCCGCCCCCCGCAGGGAGCGCCCTCAGCCAAAGGACGATGACGATCCCCTCAGCGCGCCTATAGAGGCGGTAAAGGGCTTCCTTTCGCGCCTTACCGGCAAAATCTCCGGCAAGGACGAGGCGCCCGCGCTTTGGCAGACGGTCATAGCCGCGCTTTGCTGCCTTGGCAGCGTGTTTATGCTGATTGCGGGCTTCAGCGGTGCCACGTATTGCTTTATCGGCGCTGCGGCCTGCCTGACGCTGGGCTTCTTTACGCTCAGAAAGCCCAAGCTCAACGCGGTCTCGATACTTATACCCGTACTGCTTCTGGCGGTGATGTGCCTGTCCATGAGCGCGATCTATCACGGCACGCTGGATTACATGGGCAAGGTCATTCGTATTGCAGAAAAGGACAGCAGCGCGCTCAATTCGCAAAGCATTGAAAACGAAGCGATACGCACGTTTGAGAACGTATCCGACGGCTTTGGCGCCGAGGTAAACCTGAGAAGCATGGAGGTCTCCGACGAGGCCGACATAAACCCCGAAAACGGCTTCTACCTCATGTTCCACGTGGCTGTATACGCAATGGCGATACTGTATGTGCTCAGCCTCATGGGCGTAATACGCAGAAACGACATATTCTGCTATATCATGTTGGGCCTGAGCGCACTGGTCACGCTCTACAGCTTCGTTATGATGCTGAGCGCCTCCACTGCGCGGATACAACTGTTCTTCCTTTCGGTCGCGCTCGTAATGGTCTCGCTGTTCATATTCGTGCTCAAGAGCGAAAAGAGCCGCTACGCCAAAAAGAGCCGCACGCTGCACCGCCTTATCAGGATTGTTCCCTGCCCCGAGAAGCATTATGAAGAGGTGCATCCCTACGACAAGCTGGGCGGCGCGCTGATGGCGTTCTACATAGGCGCCTTCGTGCTGGCGGGCATAATGGCCTTGCTCGGCCTGTACATATTCATACTTATGTTTGTGACGCTGAACACGACCGGCATAAGCGAATTTGGATCAGGCTTCATCTATGTGGTCATAAGCCTGATACAGATCGCGGTGCTGCTTGGCACGGCCGGCCTGAGTGCGCTGCTTGCGTTCAAAATCGCAAAGCGCGACGACAGCTTCCTCAAGCACTACCACATCGTGGCCATCGCCTCCGTGTGCGTGCTGTTCATGCTTTTGAGCGTGCCTGTTGTGCCCTCCTGGCTGGCGGTACTTCTGCCCATAGTAACTCTGGCGCTGTTTGCCGGCGTGACCGTGTACGTGACCCGCTCCAAGCGCGTGTTCGTATACATGGACACCAACAAGTACCTGACCCAGAGCAGCATAACCCGCAACGTGAACCCGCCGCAGCTGTAAAGCCAAGGCGCTAAAAAAACCCGGCCGGCTTCAAAACGTGAAGCCGGCCGGGTATTGTTTTGGTAACGGATGCGTCCCGCCTGTCCTCGTTTCTTGAGACTCAGTCGGTCATCCTATCTCTTCAAACCTACGGATGCCCCAGCGGTACAGCAATGCGTTGAGCCACAGCGCAATCGCCAGAGGAACTATCCAAAGGTAAGGCGTGAGGTCGAATTTGCCGCCAAGCAGCAATACCGCTATCGCCATCACGGAGGGCAGCGCCATGCCCGCGAGCAGGGTTATCGATATCGCCATGCCGCGCTTTACCGGCACGCTCTCGTCCGTCCAGTCGAGGCTCGGGCGCTTTAAGCCCAGCACCAGCCCCAGCGCGCTTATCGCAAGCTGGTAGGCTGCGACAAATATCAGATTTGCCGCCCAGTCCCCTGCTTCAAGCCCTATCAGCGCCGACAGCACTGCGGTCGCTATCAGCGACAGGGGCAGAACAAAAGCGAGGTGAAACGCCTGCTTTGCAGACAGGACCCGCTTTGCGCTTACGGGCAGCGAGCGCAAAAGCCACATGCTCTGCCCTTCAAGGGAAATGCTCGGCGCGCTTATGGGGCACATTGCGCCAAACAACGCCATTATCAGGCCGGGGGCTGCGCAAATCAGCCTGTAAATGCTGTACATACCGTTTTCGGGGTCGCTCAAGGCGGGCAGGTACCCTCCTATCGTTTCTCTGAGCGAAGAAAACTTTATCAGCGCGTACACCGTAAGACCCAGCATGAAGAATAGCCCCAGACCGCAGTTCAGCATGTAAGCCGGGCTCTGCGTGAAGTGCCTGAGCTCCTTGCGCATCAGCGCCCTGCCGGAGCCGGAGCTTTTGGCGGCGGTCTGCTTGTAGACGGCGCGCTTTCTGCCCTTTTCTGTGGTCACTATGCAGTCGAAGCTTCGGTACAGTATCTCCACGGTCAGCGCCGTGAGCACGAGCGCCAGTGCCAGAAGCAGCGTAATTCCCTGAGCGTTGCCGATAAACGACTGCGCGAAGAGCTTCACTATCGCCGCTTTCGCGCTAACCTTTTCGCTAAGCGTCACGGCGTTAAGCGCGATTTCATTCAAAAACTCCGCTATTCTGAAGTACACGAGGTAGTACGCCGCGATGAGTAAAAGCGACACAAGCACCGTAATAAAGCTTTTGTTGCGCGTATGTACGCTGATGAGCGCCACCACCCAGCCGAAAAAGCAGGTTAGCGACAGGCAGATGAGCGATACGGAGATGACACCCAGCAGGCTGCCCGCCAGCGCGGCAAAGCTTACGCCCGCGTGCGCGAAGTAGACGACGCAGCCCGGCAGGAAGACTATCAACTCAAACACGAGCCCCGTGAACAGCACGGCAGCCATCCTGCTGGCCAAAAGCGCGCCCGTGGGTATGGGCATGGCGAGCAGCGTTTCGTTGTCCTTGGCGCGGTATATCGTGGAGTAGGCGCTGAACACGCTGCCCACAACGCCTATCACCAGCGCCAGCGTCATCACGATAAGGAAATAGAACCAGTCAAGCCCGACTTCGTTGAGCACCGCACAGATATCCCAGAGCATCGTACCCAGCGAAAAGCCCAGCATGACAAATAAAAACACGTACAAAAGCAGAAAGCCGATGGAGCGCCCGCCCTTGCCCCGCTGCTTTTTCGGGGTATAGGTCTCCGCCAGCTCCATTAGCTGTTTTTTGAGAAGCACCCTGAACATCACTTTTCCTCCAGCTCAAGGAACACGTTTTCAAGCGAGGAGTCGCCCTTGACCTCCTCCATAGTGCCGCTCACGATGAGCCTGCCATCCTTGATTATGGCCACCTTGTCGCAGAGCTTTTCCGCGACCTCAAGCACGTGCGTCGAGAAGAATATGGAGCCGCCGCCGTCGCAGTGCGCGCGCATCAGCTGCTTTAAGCTGTGCGCGGCCTTGGGGTCGAGCCCCACGAATGGCTCGTCCATTATTATGAGTCTGGGCGCGTGTATCCATGCGCCCACAAGCGCCAGCTTCTGCTTCATGCCGTGGGAGTAGGCGCTTACACGCTCGGCCAGATCCTTCTCTATCTCAAACTCCGAGGCGTACAAATGTATGCGCTCCTGCCTGTCCGAGGCGCTCACGCCGAATATGTCCGCTATGAAGTTCAGGTACTGTATGCCTGTCATGTAGCCGTAAAGGTCGGGATTGTCGGGGATGAAGGCCGTCCTGCGCTTGCATTCAAGGGGATTGTCCCTTATGCTCACGCCGTCCACATGGATTT
>JAFPYA010000090.1 GCA_017412445.1 Clostridia bacterium | reverse complement strand
CTACGGCATGGGCTGCATAGCGGACGTTAAGCAGGTAATGCCCCTGCCGGACGGTACGCTGAGGGTGCTTGTGAACCCAACAAACCGCGCAGCTGTAAAAAACATATACGACGATGGCACTATGCAAACCGTCGACGTGCAGCTTATAGAAAATCACCCCGACAAGAGCGAGGAGGGCAAGGCACTTATAAAAATCGCCAAGCGCTCATACGACAGATTTCTTGAGCTCAGGGGTGAGGCCGGCGGCGAGACGCGCCAGTTCCTCTTTGCACAGGACGAGCCGGGCGCTTTTGCGGACAGATTCGCCGCTAAC
Source organism: Clostridia bacterium (assembly GCA_017412445.1). Classification (GTDB taxonomy): domain Bacteria; phylum Bacillota; class Clostridia; order Christensenellales; family Aristaeellaceae; genus RUG14130. The sequence goes on along the minus strand of JAFPYA010000090.1, from coordinate 1,932 downwards.
GTGGTCGAATACGCGCCCCTCAAACAGGATATACTCGAATGCGGCGATCCGTGCGAGCGCATGATACTCGTATGCACCTATCTCGAAAGGGAAATACGCGGCATCAGCATAATGCAGGAGATGCAAAAGGAGGTCAGCCAGCGCCTCGAAAAGAACAATCGCGAGTATTTTCTGCGCGAGCAGCAGCGCGTAATAGACGAGGAGCTGGGCGACGACGAGGACGACGTAGCCGAATATGAGAAGAAGCTCGAAAATACGCCTATGAACGCCGAGGCCAAAGAGCGGACCGCAAAAGAGATAAAGCGCCTGAAGCGCGTCTCCACCCAGTCGCCCGAGTCTCCGGTGATGGAAAACTATATAGAATACATGCTCGAGCTGCCCTGGGGCAAGTATACAAAGGACAATGTTAGCATCACTCACGCCCGCAAGGTGCTTGACGAAGATCACTACGGCCTTGAGGAAGTCAAAAAACGCATCCTCGAGTTCCTGGCGGTGCGCTCTGTAAAAAACGACATGAAGAGTCCCATACTCTGCCTTGTGGGCGCACCGGGCGTAGGCAAAACCAGCATCGCACGCTCTGTCGCGCGCGCCCTTGGCAGAAAGTTCTGTCAGGTTTCGTTGGGCGGAGTGCACGACGAGGCGGAGATACGCGGACACAGGCGCACTTACGTGGCCGCGATGCCCGGCAGAGTCATCTCCGCGATGAAGCACTGCGATAGCATGAACCCCGTGTTCCTGTTTGATGAAATCGACAAGATGGCCTCCGATATGAGGGGCGATCCTGCGGCCGCGATGCTTGAGGTGCTCGACCCTGAGCAAAATGCAAACTTCCGCGACCATTACATCGAAGCGCCCTTCGACCTCAGCAAGGTGCTATTCATAACCACTGCCAACACGGCAGAGGCCATACCAAAGCCGCTGTATGACCGCATGGAGGTCATACAGGTGCCAAGCTACACCGTCGAGGAGAAGCTGCAGATCGCAAAGCGTCATCTCTGGAAAAAGCAGCTTGCCGAAAACGGCATGGAGGCCTCACAGCTTAAAATCAGCGATGCTGCCCTGACCCGCATAATAGAAGCCTACACCGCCGAGGCGGGCGTCCGCAGTCTCGAGCGCACGCTGGGCAGGCTCATACGCAAGATCACGGTCGAACGTCTCGAGACCGCACCGGAGGAGCTTAAGCCCATGCGCATAACGCCTGCAAGCATTGAAAAGTATTTGGGCGCGCCGAAGTTTCTCAAGCCGCAAACCGACAAGAAGCCGGAGGTGGGCGCGGTCAACGGCCTTGCGTGGACGAGCATAGGCGGAGTGGTTATGCCGATTGAGGTCAGCGTCATGCCGGGCAGCGGCAAGCTTGAATTGACCGGTTCGCTTGGCAGCGTTATGAAGGAATCTGCGCAGATAGCCATGTCCTATGTGCGCGGCATAATGGAAAAGGACGGCGTAACCGAGGAATTCCGCAAGACGCACGACATACACGTACATGTACCCGAGGGCGCAACGCCAAAGGACGGCCCGTCCGCAGGTATCGCCATCGCCTGTGCAATTTATTCCGCAATCACCGGCAAGGAGGCCAGACAGGACGTGGCCATGACGGGCGAAATTTCACTACGCGGCAAGGCACTGCCTATAGGCGGCGTAAAAGAAAAGCTGCTCGCGGCATACAGACTTGGCATAAACAACGTACTCCTTCCCAAGGAAAACGTTAAGGACCTTGAGGACATGCCCAAGGACGTCATGAGCAAGCTCAACGTCGTGCCCATCACCGCCGCTGCCGAAGCGCTCAACTATGTGCTCGGCGGAAAGAGAGCCTGACATGCGCATAACAAAGTCGGGGTTCGTCACTTCGCTTTCAGAGCTTAAAAGCTTTCCGGGACGCGGAAAGTCTGAAATTGCCATGGCGGGACGGTCAAATGTGGGCAAGTCCTCGCT
>JAFPYA010000089.1 GCA_017412445.1 Clostridia bacterium | reverse complement strand
GCACCCCCACCGAGGTGTTCGAGATGCCCGCAAACGTGTTTGTGGCCGAGTTCATAGGCGCGCCCAAGATGAACATAATGACCACGCGCCTTGAAAAGCGCGAGGACGGCTACCACGTCTCCCCCTACGGCGTGGACATAAGGGTGGACGGCGAAAAGGGCGAGGCGCTGCAGGCCAAAAACGTGCCCGAACAGGACATAAAGCTGGGCGTGCGCCCCGAACACATAGTGCTCAAGGACGAGAACGACCCCTCCGCCATCCCCTGCACGCTCGAGGTAAACGAGATGATGGGCAGCGAGCTCCATCTGCACGTGTACACCGAAAGCGGCGACCGCATAATCGTGCGCGTGCCCACGCTCAACCTGACCGCCGCACAGCGCGCGTCGCTCGTGCGCGGCTGTTCGCTCCACATCGGCTTTGAGGGCAAGGTAATGCACTTCTTTAACGCCGAGAGCGGGCTCAATCTGCTCTACGAGGCGCCGGACAGCGGCGAGAACGCGCCCGCGCCTGAGCCTGATGAGGCGGACGTTCAGGCGGCTGTCGATGAGATAGCACATAAGACCGCTCAGACCCTCGCGGACGCGGCCAGGGAAAGCGCCGAGGCCGCTCAGGCGGCTGTCGATGAGATAGCGCATACGACCGCTCAGACTATAGTAAACGCGGCCAAAGACACCGCCGAAGCCGCCGTGAAAGCCGCCGAAGAGGACAAAGCCGAATAAGCCCTGGGGCAAACCTTACTTACCGCCCGACCGGAGTGAGTCCGGTCGGGCGTTCGTCTTTGGGGAACAAAGCGAAACCGGGCGCGTCTTATAAACGTAATGAGCCGCCTGTTGACGGTCTGATCCAAAACGGGTATAATTCCCGGAGAATATAAATAAACGGTGAACGAAATGAAGAAAACGCTCATTTGTCTGCTGCTTGCGCTTATGCTGCCCTGCCTGTCGCTCGCCGACAGGGGCACGGTGACGATAATCGAGGGCGAGGAAAAGTCCGCCCCGGAGCTGCCGCTCGCGGGCTATAAGATCGGCATAGACCCGGGTCACCAGCTGCACGGCGACAACAGCCGCGAGCCCGTCGCGCCCGGCTCCTCCGAGACCAAGGCGAAGGTCGCCACGGGCACGAGCGGCGTGTACACGCACAAGGCGGAGCACGAGACGAACCTCGAGATCGCGCTGCTGCTCCGCGATCTGCTGGTGGACATGGGCGCCGAGGTGCTGATGACCCGCGAGACCGCGGACGTGAACATAAGCAACGTAGAGCGCGCCACGATGATGAACGAGTGGGGCGCGGACGCCGTGGTGCGCCTGCACTGCAACGGCTCCACCGACCACAGCGTGCACGGCATGGGCATGTACGTGCGAAAGACCGGCGAAAAGGCCGAGGAAAGTGAGGCCCTCGCCCGCTGCCTGCTTTCAGCCATGACCGCGCGCACGGGCGCAAAGGCGCAGGGCGTGTACAAGCGCGACACATACTCCGGCCTCACCTGGAGCCAGGTGCCGAGCGTGCTGGTTGAGATGGGCTACATGACCAACCCCGACGAGGACAGAAAGCTCAACGACCCCGACTATCAGGTGCTCATAGTCCTCGGCATCGCGGACGGGCTCACGGAATACTTGACGCACAGGTGAACCCATCAGGCATTGACTTGATAATGAGGTGCGCAGCTGACGAACATATCGCCTCTATCCTCGCGGGGACAGCGAAGAGCCGCCAACTCATCCGTCCTCGCTGACGCTCGGCCACCTTCTTCTCAAGGAGAAGGCTCTCAATGGCTTCCCCTCCGAGGGGAAGCTGGCAGCCGCAGGCTGACTGATGAGGTGTGCGGCCCACGAACATATCATTTCTCCCCTCGCGGG
>JAFPYA010000088.1 GCA_017412445.1 Clostridia bacterium | reverse complement strand
GCGACAAACGTGCCCGCCGCCATTATTACCTTGTCCTGATAGCCTGGCATATCCCAGGGCTCAGGCACCGCCTGAGAGTCTATGGGCGAAAACTCCTGCACGCACTGTATAAAGCGTATGAGCTTGTCCGGGTCGCCGAAGCGTATCGCCTGAATTATGTCGTTGCGGCAGCCGTCGAACTTCGGGTGCACATCATAGCCCATTTTTTCAAACACGCGGGCGAACAGCGCGCCCACCTTGAGCGCCTGACACACCGTGTGCGGTGCCATGAACAGGCCCTGATAAAACGGCCTGTAGCTGCCCGCGTATGAACCCACCTCGCTGCCGAGCCCCGGACAGGTGAGACGATAAGCCACGCGCTCCACATACTCCCTCTTGCCCGCAAAATAGCCGCCGGTCGGGGCGAGACCTCCGCCAGGGTTTTTGATAAGCGAGCCTGCGAATATGTCGACATCGGGTTCACGCGTATCGGTAAACTCGCCGTAGCAGTTATCCGCCATCACACAGGCGGTTTTGCTGTGGGCGTGCACCGCCGCGGCTACCTCGTTTATCTCATCTACGCTCAGCGAAGGCCGCCAGTCGTAGCCGCGCGAGCGCTGAACGAGCACGAGCTTTACGCTGTCGTCGAGCGCATCGATAATGGCAGGAATGTCCGGCTTTCCGTCTTTTAAGTCCACCTGCCTGTAATTTATACCCATATCACGCAGCGAGCCGTCGCCGCTTTTGCCGGTCAGGCCTATTATATCACCCAGCGTGTCGTATGGCAAGCCCGCCGCAGACAAAAGCGTGTCGCCGGGTCTGAGTATGCCAAACAGGCACAGTGCCAGCGCGTGTGTGCCGCAGGTTATCTGGGGGCGCACAATGGCGCTTTCGGTACCGAAGACCTCGGCGTAGATCTCGCTGAGCGTGTCCCTGCCTATGTCATCGTAGCCATATCCCGTGGTGGGCGCGAAAAACCTGTATGAGACCCCGTGCGACTTGTAGGCATCGAGTATCTTTTTTGTGTTTACGATTTCGTTGTCTTCAAATTTTCTGAATGCGTCCGCGCATTCCTCCTCGGCTGCGCGTATGAGCTTGTCTGCATCGTTCATCGGGCGATTGCCTCCGAAATTATGTCTGCTATTGATTGTGTCAGCGCGTCAAAATTCGTGCCGTCGGTTTCGAGCCACGTGACGCGTCTGTCGCGCTTAAACCAGGTTTCCTGTCTTTTGGCCAGGTGGCGGCTGTGGGTCTTTGTGAGGTCTATGGCCTCGTCCATGCTAATTTCACCCTCGAGCGCCTGTTTTATCTCCTTAAAGCCTATCGCCTGCGCGGCGGTCTCCCTTACGGCCTCGGGCGCATTCAAAAGCGCTTTGACTTCAGATATGAGCCCGCGCGCGACCATGTCATCCACGCGCCTGTCTATGCGCCTGTAGAGCGTTTCCCTGTCCCATTTGAGGGCGAACAGAACGGCGTCAAAGGTGCATTCGCTTTGCGCGTCCTCCTGCTCATGCTCGCCTCTGGGCTTGCCGGTCGCATAGAATATTTCAAGCGACCTTATCACGCGCCGCGTGTCGTTTATGGGATACTTGGCGGCTGACGCAGGGTCGACTTCCTTTAGCATGCGGTGGAGCCTGTATTTGCCGTCCGGCTGGGCAGCTATGCCTTTCAAGCGTTCCCTGAGCTCCTGGTCGGCTTCCTCGGCCATCCTTATGCCCTTTGTCAGGGCGTCGATGTACAGCCCCGTGCCACCGCAGAGTATGGGCAGCGCATGTTTTTCATTGACCGTCTGTATGGCGGCCATTGCGTCCTGCCTGAAGCGGGAGGCGTTGTAGTTTTCGTCCGGCGGCACGAAATCTATAACGTGGTGCTTTGCCCGTTTGAGCTCGCCCGCGTCGGGCTTGGCCGAGAGAATGTCCATGCCCCTGTAGACCTGCATCGAATCGGCGGATATGATTTCGCCGCCAAGCCTTTCACACAGGCGTATAGCAAGCTCTGTTTTGCCTGAGGCCGTAGGGCCGCAGATGCCGTAAAGCTTCGGTATCATTGTATGCGTTTAAACAGCTGCTCTATGTTGCGGCGTGAAAAGACCTTCATCACAGGTCGGCCATGCGGGCAGGTGGGCGGAGAACCCGACTCTGCCATGCGGTCGAGCAGGGCGCGGATCTCCTCATTTGTGAGCTTGTCGCCGCCCTTTACCGCGTGCTTGCAGGAGGCCTGAATCACGGAGTCGAGCTTGCGCTCCTTCTCGGCCTTCTTGAGCATGCTCAGGTCGTCTATCATTTCCTCAAACAAGAGCGTCATATCGCTTTTGCCGTATATAAAGGGCACGGCAGTCACCTTGAGCGTGCCTTCTCCGAAGGGCTCGACCTCATAGCCCGCTTCCCTTAGTATCGCGTCGCTGTCCTTTATTATCTGCATTTCTCTGGGCGTGAGCTGTAAAACCACGGGCACCAGCAGCGGCTGAGAGGCCACGCCCTCGCTGAGTGCCTTTGTGTACTTTTCGTAGTTCAGGCGCTCGTGTGCGGCGTGCTGGTCTATGATTATAAGCGACTCGCGCATTTCGCAGATTATGTACGTGTCGAGATACACGCCTATCAGCTTAAACTCGCCCATCTCGTTTTTGGGCGGAGGGGCGGGCTGATACACGGGCGCTGCACCTGATGGTGCAAACGAGCCGAAGCTCAGTTGCACGGGCGCTTCGTTCACCTGCTGCTTTTGTTGTGCCTTTGGTGAATATACGTCCATTTGGCGCAGGTGCGCAAATACGTCCGCCGTTCGCTCTGATTCGGCCGGCTTTTGCACCGCCTGTGCGCCTGCTGAAACTGTTGCCGCCTTTGCGGGCGCGTTTATTTGCGCCGGCTGCGCTTCGTAAACGGGCTTCTTAGCGGGTTCAAACGTCAGCTCCGGCGCCATTGTCACAGTCTTTTTGACTTCAGGCACATCCTGACCCGGCAGCATCGCGTCGGCCATCCTGTCGGCCGCAAAGGCGCGGCTCAAAAGTACCTGAGAGGTGAGTCTGAAAGAGGGCTCGTCCTTAAAGCGCACTTCGAGCTTGCCCGGATGAACGTTTACGTCCACGTTGCCCGCGGGTGTTGAGACCATGAGCACGCAGCTGGGATACTTGGCCACGGTTACCCTGCCACGGCAAGCCTCCTCAAGCGCCTGCGATAGCGCGCGGCAGTTTATTAGCCTGCCGTTCAAAAAGAAGCACTGTCTGCCGCGCGTGGGGAACGCCTGATCGCCCACGCCAATGAAGCCCTTGATTGCGAAAGTGCCCTCGCTCTCGTCTATCGTTTTAAGCCCCTGCGCGTACTCGCTGCCCAGTACCGCACGGGCGGCGTGCACGCAGTTGCCATCGCCGTAGGTCTGAAAGGCGGTCTTGCCGTTGACTATAAGCTTAAAGGCGATTGCCGGGTTGCCCATGGCGAGCTTTTGCGCAAGCTCAACTATGAGCGTCTGCTCGTACGCGGGCTTTTTTAGGAACGTGCGCCTGACCGGCACGTTGTAAAACAGGTCGCTTACGGTAATTGTGGTGCCATCCGGGCAGCCCGCAGGCGCTATTTCGGTTATTACGCTGCCCTCTACACACAGCCTTACGCCGGTTGCGGCGGTCTTTGTCTTTGTGCTTACGCTGACCTTTGAAACAGAGGCTATCGACGGCAAAGCCTCGCCGCGAAAGCCCATGGTTTTTACGCCGTTCAGGTCGTCGGCATTTGATATCTTGCTGGTGGCGTGGTTTTGAAAGGCCAGCTTTATTTCGCTCGCCTCTATGCCGCAGCCGTTGTCGGTCACGCGCAGGTATTCTATGCCTCCGCCGCGTATTTCCACGGTGATGCCGGTAGCGCCCGCGTCTATGGAGTTTTCAATGAGCTCCTTGGCCACGGACACCGGGCGTTCGACCACTTCGCCCGCGGTGATTTGCTCTATTGTCTCTTTGCTGAGGAGTTTTATGCTCATATTATATCCTCGTTGCCTTTTCCTGCAGGCTGAACAGAAGGTTGAGTGCGTCGATTGGTGACATGCTCATTACGTCCAGCGCCTTTATCTGTTCAACCAGCTCCATGGGTTCGATTTCGCCAAGCTTCATCTGTCTGTCGGGCGGCTGCTTTTTGTTTAGTATGGTTTCGCCCAGCGACCCCTTTTGCTGTTCGTCCACCTCAAGGCGCGCCATTATCTGCCTTGCGCGGTTGACCACGCTCCTGGGCACGCCCGCAAGCTTCGCCACGGCTATGCCATAGCTTTTGTCCTCGCCACCCGGCACAACCTTTCTTAGCATTACGACCTCGTCGCCTCGCTCTATCGCGGTTACGCGGTAGTTCACCACGCCCTCAAGCTTGCCCTCAAGCACGCTCAGCTCGTGGTAGTGGGTAGCGAACAGCACCCTTGCGCGGCACTTTTCGCTCGCCAGATGCTCCACAGCCGCCCACGCGATGGACAAGCCATCAAATGTGGACGTGCCCCTTCCCACCTCGTCCAGTATGACAAGGCTCTTTTCGGTGGCGTTTTTAAGTATCACGCTCATTTCGTCCATCTCCACCATGAACGTGGAGCGGCCGCCGTATAGGTCGTCGCTTGCGCCTATGCGCGTGAAAATCCTGTCGGTTATTGATATATCCGCTTTCTCGGCGGGCACGAACGAGCCGGACTGCGCCATGAGCGTTATAAGCGCCACCTGACGCATGTAGGTGGATTTGCCTGCCATGTTCGGGCCCGTGATTATCATTACCCTCGCGTTTTCGTCAAGGCTCGTGTCGTTTGGCACAAAGCGCTCGCGGCCTATCGACCTTTCTACGGTGGGATGACGTCCGTTTTTGATTTCATAGCGCCCTTCGGTATTGAGGCTCGGGCGCGTATAGCCGTTAATGAGTGCGGCCTTGGCCAGCGACTGCAGGCAGTCGATGGACTTAAGCGCGTTTGAGGTAGTGCGTATCGCGTCGAGCCTGTTTTTAAGCTCCTCGCGTATGGCGAGGAACAGCTCGTATTCGAGCTTGACCGCGTTGTCCTCCGCGCCGAGTATCGTGTTTTCGAGCTGCTTGAGCTCGTCGGTTATGAAGCGCTCGCAGTTGGCGAGGGTTTGCTTTCTTACGTATCTTAACGGCACGAGGTCGTAAAACGACTTCGTAACCTCTATAAAGTAGCCAAAGAGGCGGTTGTAGCTTATTCTGAGGTTCTTTATGCCGGTCTCGTCGCGTTCCTTCTGCTCAAGACGGTTAATCCAGTTTTTGCCGTTCAGAGAGGCTTCGCGGTAGGTGTCGAGCCGGTCATTGAAGCCCTTTTTGAATATGCCGCCGTCCTTTATGAGCATGGGCGCGTCTTCGCTTATCGCGCTTTCGAGCATATCCCTTAAGTCCTCGATAGGATCAAGCTGCTCCGAAAGCTCCCCTCTCAGGCCCGGTCTTCCGCTTAGCAGCTGCTTTACCGCCGGAATCGCG
>JAFPYA010000087.1 GCA_017412445.1 Clostridia bacterium | reverse complement strand
GCGGCTCTTGATTTCGGCTTCGCGCTTCTTTAGCTCCTCGCGGTGCGCCTGCGCGTCCTTGGCGTGCTTCACGGCGTTAAGCGTCTCGGCGGTGGCCTCCTTGGCAAGCTTGCGGGGCAAAAGGTAGTTGCGGCCGTAGCCCTCGCTGACCTCGACTATATCGTCCTTTTTGCCGGTGCCGCTGACATTCTGTAAAAGCAAAACCTTCATTTATATAAGCCTCCCTCAAATCAGAATGGTTCGTCCCTGTCGGGGCGGTTGTTGTTGTGTCTTCTTACGATGCCGGTGATGAGTCCCCGGCTGCCCACGAGCATGCTGAGCATGCCGTAAATGGGTATCAGGCGCGTTGCGAAAAGCACGGATATTATTGCAAGCGCGATTATGAAGCCCTTTGACATCGGCGCTCTGCCGAATCTGTCGGCAAAGGAAGCAAACGCCTGTATAAAGCCCGCAAGCATCGCAACGGTCAAAACCGTATCGAGCGCTGCCGCTCCCCCGTCGCCTATCGTCCAGTAAAGTATGAGGCCTGTGACCAGCAAAAGCAAAAGGCCTGTGATGTACTGTTCGGGCAGCCTCCACGAGGACAGTGGCTCGCTCGTCTCGCCGGGAATGTTGCGTTTTATGCGGATAACCGAGCAGAGCTTTACACCCGGCAGCACGTTGATTACGGCAAATATCGCCAGCATCGCGGGCAGCCCCTGCTTTACCGAATCGCCGAGCATCGCCGCTACGGCCGCAAGCAATTCGTCGCCGGTTTCATATGAAAGGCTAACGCCCATGGCCGTATACAGCGTCTTGTAGAAGGCAACAAGAGATTTCTTGGCTTCATCGGAGAAAGACGCAAAGCTGTCGTTTAGCAGTTTTACCGCAAGGTCGCCTATGTTCTGTCTGTATATAAGCACTATCGCAGCCAGCGCCGCTATCAGCCCCAGAACCTCTATGCCGAGGGACAGATACATGCGCTTAAAGAACGGCGTGCCGCGTTTGTCCAAAAGCGCCATCGCAATAAGGGGCAGCGTCAGCGCAAGCAGCATGGCAAGCGCGTAGACAGCGCCGCCAAGCAGCGCGCTTGCAAGCTCAAAGGCAAAGCAGTAAGCTGCAAGACCCGGTGAATCGCAAAGCCCGTAAACCAGCAGGCCCACCAGCACGCAAAGCAGCATGGCCGGCATAAAGAGTATGCCTATCAGCGGCTCTATCATGGCAAGACCCGAAGCGACCAGCCCCGCGCCGAAGCCTATGAGCAACTTAAAAATGAGCTTTAAATGTCTGGGCTTGCCCAATACGGCGGCATTGCCGTTTGCGCCCTCGCCCGCCCCCGGCGGAAACCTGTTGTTTATGTTTTCTTCCAAATCCTTGTCCTTTCGAACGCGCCCGCGCATTTGACTTTTATCCTATTATAACACACTCAGGGCGCTTAGTAAATCCCGTAAATATAAAAAAACTGCGGCTAAAGCATGAAGCTCAGCCGCAGTGTACTGCCTTTTACTTCTCGATGGTCAATTCGCTGGTGCAATGCGGGCAGCGAGTGGCGTCCTTATGGATCTCCTGGAAGCAGAAGGGGCACAGACGGGGAGCTTCCTTGGGCTCTTCGGGCTTTTTCTTGAGGTTCATCACCTTGTTGATGGCCTTGATGACGATGAACAGGCACAGCGCGGTGAAAATGAACGTAAAGATGGCCTGGAGGAAAGCGCCGTAGGGGATGTCGGTGTAATGCGGCACAACCTGGGTGGTGCCATCCTCAAGTATCGTGGTGGCGCTGCCGCTCTTGATGGTCCACTTCATGGCATTGAAGTCGACTTTGCCGGTAATCAGGCTGAGCAGAGGCATGAATATGCTGTTTACCAGAGCCGTTACGATGGCGGTAAACGCGGAGCCAATAATCATACCTACCGCAAGGTCAATCACGTTGCCCTTGAACGCGAAAGCCTTGAATTCATTCCACAGTTTTTTCACGTGAATACACCTCCATTAAAAATGTGACAATATTATAACACGATTTAAAATATTTTACAGCACTTTTTATGGGTTAATAATTATTTAACTTTACGCGCTTGACCCGATGCCTTAACCACGGCATGCGACCTATGCAGCTTCAATCATTAAGAATAAACAAAAAATGAGTTTGAAACAAATTTGTTATTGCATACGGCCTGTATTTGTGATAAAATAAAAGTGGATGTTGAGTGTTCATCCTGACAAAAACGACAAAAACAGGAGGAAAGTCCATGAAAAAGTTTCTGGCTCTGTTCCTTGCTCTGGCGCTGTGCCTGAGCCTGATGGGCGCCTTTGCCGAAGCGATCAACCCCGCTGATATCGAGGATACGATCACTTCCGCCGACGGCACCTACGAAGTCGCGTTCGTTACCGACGTAGGTCAGCTCAAGGATAAGTCCTTCAACGAAGGCACCTGGAACGGCGTTAAGCAGTACGCCTACGAGAACAACAAGACCTATAAGTACTATCAGCCCGCCAACGGCGATCAGGCTACCGATGACGACCGCTACGATGCCATGAAGGCCGCTGCCGATGCAGGCGCCAAGGTCATCGTGTGCGCCGGCTTCATGCAGGGCACCGCGCTCGAAAAGGCTGCCACCGAGTATCCGGACGTGAAGTTCGTGTTCATCGACGGCTGGGCCTATCCCGAGCTCAAGAACATCGTCGGCATTGCTTTCAAAGAGGAACATTGCGGCTACTTCGCGGGCTACGCGGTAGTTAAAGACGGCTTCACCAAGCTGGGCTTCGCGGGCGGCGGCGGCGGAACCAACCCCGCTTGCATGCGCTACGGCTACGGCTTCATTCAGGGCGCGAACGACGCGGCCAAAGAGCTTGGCATCAATGTTGAAATCAAGTTCACCTGGGCTTACGGCGCCACCTTCAGCCCCTCTGCCGAGCTCCAGACCCTTATGAGCGGCTGGTACGAGACCGGCACCGAGGTCGTGTTCTCCTGCGGCGGCTCCATCTTCTCCTCCGTTGTCGCGGCGGCTTCCGCCTACGACGCCTACGTAATCGGCGTTGACGTAGACCAGTCCTATGAGTCCGACACCGTCGTCACCTCTGCTCTTAAGGGCATCGGCGAAGGCTCCTACTGGGCCGTCGGCAAAGTATTTGACGGCACTTGGGACGAAATCGGCGGCACCGCGGTTTCTCTGGGCGTAACCGACAACGCGGTCGGCCTGCCCGTGGACACCTGGAGTCTCGAAGTCTTCACCGTTGAAGAGTACGAAGCTCTCATGGCCAAGGTCGCCAGCGGCGAAGTCGTCATCGACGATCAGGCTGCCGAGAACGACCCCAACGCCAAGGGTCCCTGGAGCAACGTAACCGTTGACTACGTACAGTAACACTTAAGCCGAAAAGCAGGGAGGGATAAACCCCTTCCTGTTTTTCATAGTTGCAACAGCTTTAGTTGATAATATTGCGGCTGAGCCGGCTTCATGCCCGACGGGTACAACACGTCCGGCATAAAGAAAGAGGGAATGAGCTTGGAAAACAAAACGACACGACCTCCGACAGACCAAACCGTGAAATCCGTACTTGACGCATCCAGACCCGAAGCAGCCGCTGCGAACGCGCCCGTTAACGCAGGCGATAGCAGCGATTACGTAATAGAGATGCTCAATATTACGAAGAGATTTCCCGGAATAATAGCAAACGATAACATCACGCTGCGGCTTAAGCGCGGCGAAATCCACGCCCTTTTGGGTGAGAACGGCGCAGGCAAGTCTACGCTGATGAGCGTGCTTTTCGGCCTGTACCAGCCCGAGGAAGGCGAGATACGCAAGGACGGCAAAACCGTCAAAATAAGCAGCCCCAACGACGCTACCGCGCTGCATATAGGCATGGTGCACCAGCACTTTAAGCTGATAGATGTGTTTACGGTGCTGGACAACATAATTCTGGGTGCGGAGGATACAAAGCTCGGCTTTGTGTCGCGCGTAAGGGCACGCAAAAAGGTCAAGGAGCTGAGCGAACGCTATGGGCTCAACGTCGACCTGAACGCAAAAATCGAAGATATCACCGTGGGCATGCAGCAGAGGGTCGAAATACTCAAGATGCTGTATCGCGACAACGAGGTGCTTATATTTGACGAGCCCACCGCCGTGCTGACCCCTCAGGAAATAAAGGAGCTAATGCTCATAATGAAGGGGCTGGCGCGCGAGGGCAAGTCCATATTGTTTATATCACATAAGCTCAATGAGATCATGGAGGTCTCAGACCGCGTGACAGTGCTCAGAAAGGGCAAATACGTGGGCACAGTCAAAACGAGCGAGACCGACACGGTGCAGCTTAGCCGCATGATGGTTGGCCACGACGTTCAGCTGGTGGTGGACAAGTCCCCTGCCGAGCCGGGCGAAGTGATACTTGACGTACAGGACATGCACGTGCAGTCCAAGCTTTACAAGCGCGACGCGGTCAAGGGTGTGTCCTTCCAGGTACGCAAGGGCGAAATCGTGTGCATAGCCGGTATAGACGGCAACGGCCAGACGGAGCTTGTAGGCGGCCTGACCGGGCTTGAAAAGTGCACTCACGGCAAGATACTCATGAACGGCACAGACATAACCCACGCCCCCATAGGCAAGCGCAGCGCCTCTGGCATGAGCCACATCCCCGAGGACAGGCACAAGCACGGTCTGGTGCTCGACTTCGAGCTTGAAAAGAACATGGTGCTGCAGACCTTCGAGCAGCCGCGCTTCCAGAAGCTTGGCTTCATCAAATCGAGCGAAGTGAGGAACTACTGCGAGCGGCTCATCGAGGAATATGACATACGCTCCAGTCAGGGTCCCGTGACGATGGCGCGATCCATGTCCGGCGGCAACCAGCAAAAGGCGATAATCGCCCGCGAAATAGACCGAAACGAGCCGCTGATAATCGCCGTGCAGCCCACTCGAGGCCTCGACGTAGGCGCAATAGAGAATATACACAAGCAGCTCGTCGCCCAGCGCGACGAGGGCAAGGCGGTACTGCTCGTGTCTTTGGAATTGGACGAGGTTATGAACCTGTCCGACCGCATACTGGTGATGTACGAAGGCGAAATCGTGGGCGAGCTTGACCCGAAGAAAACCACGGTCGAAGAGCTCGGCCTGTACATGGCGGGCGCCAAACGTCAGGCTGCTCCGGAAGGAGGTAAGCGCAATGAATAAACGCGAAAGCAGACAGGGCTGGCATTCCGTCATCGCGTCCGTCATAGCCATACTCGTTGGTATGCTGGCGGGCGGCCTGATAATACTGATAGTCGGCCTCTCTACCCCCTCGCTTGGCATTAAAGGCGCGTGGGAGGGCTTCAGGCTCGTGGTCGCGGGTCTGTTCTCCACCGGCAGAAACGCCTCGGGCGGTCTGACCTTCGGCTTTAACTCCACTTCCTTCGGCAATATGCTCTTCAGAGCCGCCCCGCTCATTATGACAGGTCTTTCCGTGGCGCTGGCAAACAAGAGCGGTCTGTTCAACATAGGCGCGCCTGGGCAGTATCTGGCTGGCACGGCGGCGAGCCTGTACGTTGCCCTGTCCGTGCCCACAAGCTCCGTGCCCGCGTGGCTCGTGTGGCTTCTGGCGTTCATCGCCGGCATGGCGGCAGGCGCGTTATGGGGCTCCATCCCCGGCCTGCTCAAGGCTTACCTCAATATCAACGAGGTTATCGCCTGCATAATGACCAACTGGATAGCGGCGAACCTCGTAACATGGCTGTTTGAAAGCAGCTCGCTGAGAAACGTGCTCGAGGGCACAAAGCAGGCCTACATATACAAGACCTCCACCGTTATAAACGACGTGATGCTTGCGGACGGCACTATGGTTCAGAAGGCTACCCGCGACATAACAGAGGGCATGGAGGTAGTGCAAAGCCGCGGCGGCGTTGCTACCGCAAAGCT
>JAFPYA010000008.1 GCA_017412445.1 Clostridia bacterium | reverse complement strand
GTCTTCCCGAACAGCGAGGAAGGCGAGATACTGCTGGTCAGCGACAAGGGCTTCATGAAGCGCGTACTGCTCATAGACTTTGACCTGCAGGCCAGAGGCGGCAAGGGCGTCAAGTGCTTCAACTTCGCCAAGAACGGCTCAAACGGCACTCGTCTCGCCGGAGCGCTCGAGGTGAAGGATCCTTACAACATAGAATACGAGTTCAAGAGCGGAGAAACGGCGACGCTTTACACCGACACTGTGCGCATAGAGCGCCGCGAGAGCAAGGGCACAATGTACGCCATGTGCGTGCTTGATGACGTTATAACCGAAGTCAGAAGGAAATAGACGCATCCGAAAAGGAGGGACAGCATGGATTACGGTATTCAGATGTACTCCGTAAGGGACATCACAGGCAAGGATTTACTGGGAGCGCTCAGGAAAATCGCAAGCATTGGCTACAAGTACGTGGAATTTGCCGGCTTCTTCGGGCATGACGCGGGCGAAGTGAAAAAGTGCTTGGACGATCTGGGCCTCGCGGTATCGGGCACTCACACGGGTCTTGGCGAAATCGAAAAAGACATTGACGGCACTATTGAGTTTCATAAACGCCTTGGCAACCGCAACATAATAATCCCCGGGCACGATCTGAGAGACCAAAGCAAGATCGATGCCTTCGTGGAGAAGGTGAACTTTATCGCCCCCGCGCTCGAGCGTGAAGGCATAAGCCTTGGCTTTCACAACCATTCGGGCGAGTTTCTGCCCAATAGCGACGGCTCGATGATACACGAGCAGCTGGTCTACAGAACCGCGCTCAAGCTTGAAATCGATGTGTACTGGTACTATAACGCCACCGGATACTCCGCAAACGGCATACTCTCGCGCCTCGGCGACAGGGTGAACTTCATTCACATAAAGGACGGCTTCAGGCACGGCGAAGGCAAGCCCCTTGGCTACGGCGAAGCCCCCATTAAGGACGCATACGCATACGCGCGGAACAACAACATGCTCATGATAGTCGAAAGCGAGAGCCTGAAGCCCGACGGCATAACCGAAGCCAAGCTCTGCTACGACTGGCTGAGGGCGCAGGAGTAGCTGCAGACGGTTTTTGCAAAGCACAGGTTAAATGTGGCAAAATGCCATGTTGCGGGCTTGTTAGGCAACATGGCTGATGCTATAATTGCACTTACAGTGCTTCGGGTGCTGTGCATTAAAACAAGAAACGTATTATAAAGTAATGGGATGATTTGATGAGAATGTCTCGTTTTGACAGCAACAGAAGGGTAACACCGAAATGGGCGCTCGTGGCATATGACGCCGTGATGCTCATGCTGGTGATGTTCTCTCTGGTTTTCGTGGCGCACTACAGAGTTAAAATTCTTGCGATACATCTGGTGATATGCGAGGTGTGCGTGCTCGGCTCGCGCTATGCGCTGGGCTCGTATTTTCGCGTATGGAGATACGGCGGAGCCTCAGGCTATCTGCTTTTGTTCATTACGGACATAGTGGCGGGACTGCTCTATTTTGCCGTAGACCGTCTGGTGCTTCTGCCCATCGACAACGCGCATCCGCTTAACGACCTGCTGTATCTGCCGTTTGCGACCTGCGTGTGCGTGATAGTGCTTAACCTCGCCGCCTCGCTGTTCATCCGGATAGTCTACAGATATCTCTACCAGAACGGCCTGCCCAACAACGCGTTTTTCAAAACGGTCGGCCGCCTTATCAAGGCGTTTACGGGCTTTGACGTAAACCATACCTCCCAAAAAATAGACGAGGAGAGGCGCTCGAGCAAGCTCAACGTGGCCATAGTCGGAGCGGGCAGAGTGGGCAGCGCGCTGGCGAGGGAGCTCAAATCTAACCCGAATTCAAGGCTGCGCCCCGTCTGTTACACAGACAACGATCCGGAGCTTATAGGCCGCCAGATAAACGATATAATAGTGCTCGACGAAAACAAAATCACTTCTGAGGTGGTAAAGGAATACAACCTCGCTCAGGCTATATTCACGATAAACAACCTTGACGAGACCCGTCAGCACGAGCTGGTAAAAATGTATAACTCCCTTGGGCTGCGCGTGCTTGTGTACGACTATCCCGTGGTAAATCAGGGCGGCGAGGACGGCAAGCGCACGATTCGAAGCTTCGACATACGCGATCTGCTTTTCAGAGGCTCAAAGGAGATAATCAACGATGAGATCTCCGGCTTCTACAGCGGCAAGACGGTCATGATAACCGGCGGCGGCGGTTCGATAGGCAGCGAGCTTTGCCGTCAGATTGCCCGCATGAACCCAAGGCGCATAGTAATTGTCGACGTATACGAAAACGGCGCATACGAGGTGCAGCAGGAGCTCAGGCTGCTCTACGGCGAAAAGCTGGATGTAAGGGTGGAAATAATCACCGTGTGCGACAAGGGTGAGCTTGACAAGGTGTTTGACAGGCACATGCCTGACCTCGTGTTGCACGCCGCCGCCCACAAGCACGTGCCCCTTATGGAAAACAACGTCTGCGAGGCGGTCAAAAACAACGTCTTCGGCACTCTGAATGTGGCTAAGGCAGCCGCTGCGCACAGGGTTAAGAAGTTCATAATGGTCTCGACCGACAAGGCCGTGAACCCCACAAACGTGATGGGCGCCACAAAGCGCATGTGCGAAATGCTTGTGCTGGCTATGAACGGCACGAGCGACACGGTTTTCGTCTGCACACGCTTTGGCAACGTGCTGGGCTCAAACGGCTCGGTGATACCGGTGTTCAAGCGCCAGATAGAGCAGGGCGGCCCCCTGACTATAACCGACAAACGCATAATACGCTACTTCATGACCATCCCTGAGGCAAGCCAAGTGGTATTGACCAGCGGAGCGATGGCGCGCAGGGGAGAGCTGTTCGTATTGGACATGGGCAAGCCCGTGCGCATACTCGACCTCGCCGAGAACATGATCCGCTTAAGCGGCTTTGTGCCTTACTCAGATATAGACATAATAGAGACGGGCCTCCGTCCCGGTGAAAAGCTCTATGAGGAGCTGCTTATCAAGACCGAGGAGCTCGACAAGACCGACAACGAGCAGATATATGTAGAGCGCGAAAAGGTGCTTTCAAACGACGAGGTTTCGCAAAAGCTTGCCATGCTCTCCGAAGCCCTGCTCACCGGCAACGACGAAAAGGTGAAGGAGGCGCTGCATAAGGCGGTGCCCACGTTCCACACACCGGAGGAGGTCAACCAAAAAGCGCTCGCCTCCGAGGAAATGAAAAGCATAATGGCGTAATAAAACCAAAATAAAACGGACGGACATGCAATTCAAATGCATGCCCGTCCGTTTTTAGTATTATTTATAGCCCTTCGGGTTTTTGCTCTGCCAGTTCCACGCGTCGCGGCACATATCTGCAAGCGTGCGCCTGGCCTTCCAGCCCAGCAGCCTTTCGGCCTTTGAGGGATCGGCATAGCTTGCGTCGAGGTCGCCCGCGCGGCGCGGACCTATCACGTAGTTGATTTTGATGTTGTTCACTTCCTGGAAGGTATTCACCATGTCAAGCACGCTGTAGCCTACGCCGGTGCCGAGGTTTATTTCCTCGACGCCCTTATGCTTTCTCGCGTAGTCCACCGCGCAGACGTGGCCGTCCGCCAGATCGCACACGTGCAGGTAATCCCTTACGCCCGTGCCGTCCGGCGTGTTGTAGTCGTTGCCGAATACGGTCAGATGATCCCTGAGCCCCACCGCGGTCTGGCAGATGTAGGGCATGAGGTTGTTGGGAATGCCGTTGGGATCTTCGCCTATCATGCCGCTGGGATGCGCGCCGACGGGGTTGAAATAGCGAAGCAGCACGCAGCTCAGATCGGGATCGGCCTTCGCCGCATCGCGGATGATCTGCTCGTTCATGAACTTCGTCCAGCCGTAGGGGTTTATGCAGCCGAGCCTCATGTCCTCCTTGAAGGGCACCTTGTCCTCGAAATAATACACGGTGGCGGAGGAGGAGAATATCAGGCGCGTCACGCCCGTGCGCTTCATGGCGTTAAGCAGGCTTATGGTGCTGTCTAGGTTGTTGCGGTAATACTTCAGCGGCTTTTGAACGCTTTCACCCACGGCCTTGTGACCGGCAAAATGAATCACGCTCTCCACTGCGTTGTCGAGCATTATTTCGGTAAGCAAATCCTCGTTGCAGGCGTCGCCCTCGTACACGGTCACGTCCTTGCCAGTCAGCTGCTTTACCCTGCGTATGGCTTCGGGCGAGGAATTGTCGTAGTTGTCAATCACCACTACGTTTTCTCCCTTTTCAAGCAGACACACCAGAGTGTGTGATGCGATATACCCGGCGCCGCCGGTAACCAGTATGCTCATATAAAATCCTCCTTAATTGCGCGCCTCTTCGATAAGGCGTGAGATGTCGCCAGCATGTTTTTCACTGTCTGAAACCAGCTTCATTTGCGTGCGCGCGCGCACTAAATTGTGTTCGGGGTAAGAAATGTGAAAATATGTGTCGCCGCTTAAGTAATCGGTCAGAAACCTCGCGCCGCATTCAAGCGTCATAAGATATGCGCCCCAGGGCAGCGCGCTTATCTCGTTGTCCGTGAGCGCGCCGGAGCAGGACGCAATAAAGCCACTGGCAAACGCTTTATACAATTCAAGGTCTAGGCTGACCTTGCTCAAATCCCTTTCGTCCTCCGCGCCTGTGCTCGCGCCCGAGCGCACGCAGTCGCCAAAATCGTTTGCGCTCAATCCGGGCATCACTGTGTCCAGATCTATTACGCATTTGGGCTCAAGCGTTGCGCTGTCCAATATAACGTTGTTAAGCTTTGTATCGTTGTGAGTCACGCGCAGGGGCAGCGCGTCCGCTTTCTGCATTTCGATGAGGTGTCTTGCCTCGCGCCTTCGGCTGATGTAGAAGTCGTACTCCGTTTTAACGCTCTTGAGCCTCCCACATACATCCGCACGGGCGGCCGCCTCAAGCTTTTCAAGGCGGTTTACGGTGTCGTGAAAGCGGGGTATCGTTTCAGAGAGCCTTGAAGCGTCAAAGCCCGAAAGGCTCATCTGAAATTCGCCAAACGCCCGCCAGCATATGCCAAGCTCTTTGGGCGAATTTGCCTTTTCAAGGCTCACGCCTTCGACGTACTCATACAGCCTGTAGCAGCCGGATTCGTCTTTAAGGTAAGAAGCGCCGTCCAGTGTCCTGATAAACCTGAGCGAGCTGAGAGGCTTGAGCGCGTTCAGGTATTCGGTCACGTGCAATATGTTTTTCATCAGCGCGTCGATGTCGGTAAAAATAGCGTCGTTTATGCGCTGAAGCACATATTTTTTGCCTGCAGAGTCTGTAAGCAGAAAGGTAAGGTTTATATGTCCGTTGCCAAGGGGTGAGACGCTTTTCGGAAAAGAGCTCAATCCGAACGCGCCTGCGACGCTTAAGAGCTTTTCTTCGCTTACCATAGCTTTTCGGGATACAGTCCGATTTCGCGCTCTTTGCGTATTCCATCCTTCGTGGCGGGCAGGTCGTCAAGGTAGGTGAGGCCGAACCACTTTTCGTGGGTGGGCAGCACCTTGAATTCGGCCGCGCCGCGTTTGATAAGGGCGTTAGGCACGTCGGGCAGATAGAATTCCGCCTTTAAGGGGTTCAGGGGCATTCGCTCGCTTATGAAGGTGCCAAAGCCCTCAGCCATGGCGTCAAATATCGAATGCTTGAAAACCCAGAAATTGAGCGACACGGGCGTGCTGCCCTTAAGAAACGTGTAGCTTACGCCGTCCTCGGTGAAGCGCGCGTCGTCACCCATAGGCTCGATTTTGGTGCGCTCGTTTATCGCGGTAAGATGACCGCCTGCGTCAACCTCGCATACGCCTCTTGCCACTGTGCCGTTTGGCGTCATGGTGTTTTTGAGCTCATAGGCGACCATCGCGTGGCAGCTCTCGTCCTTGTTTTCGTCGAGAAATCTTGCGGCAGCTTCAAACGCGTTTTTGCCGTAAAAGTCGTCGGCGTTTATGCACACAAAGCCGTCCTCCACAAACTCTCGGCTGCACAGCGCGGCATGCCCGGTGCCCCAGGGCTTTACGCGGCCTTCGGGCACATTGAAGCCCTCGGGCAGGCAGCTTTGAAGCTCCTGAAAAGCGTAAGACACCTTCATGCGCTTAGCTACTTTGGAGCCTATATTTTTATCGAACTGCTCGAGGCTTTCGGGCTTAATTACATAAACCACCTTCTCGAAGCCCGCGCGCCACGCGTCATATGCCGAATAGTCAATAATCAGCTGTCCGTTGTCGTCGACGGGCGTGATCTGCTTTTGCCCTGCGCCAGCGCCAAAGCGGCTGCCGAGCCCCGCGGCCATGATAACCAAAGTCTTTGTCATTTTAAACCTCTATATAATAATCGTAAGCTCGCGTTCGGAAAGCGTAAAGCCGAGCGATTCCGCCAGTGCTGTCGCGGCGACGTTGCTTCTTTCAATATGGCAATAGGGGGTGATGCCACCGGACAAAAGCTCCTTAATGAGCTGGGAAGTCAGCGACTGACCTACGCCCCTGCGCCTGAAGCTTGTGCGCACCTCGAGCAAATCAAGACAGCCTTCCTTTTGAATGCATATGCGCCCGACCGGATCGCCGCCAATAAATGCGCCGTACATGCGCCCCTCGGAGATTACCGTGCGCACTGCAGCAGCATCGTCGTCAGGCAGCGCAGCCAGCAGCGCGTCGGCATCGCTTTCGTTCAGCGGTCGCACCGAGCACACGCGCGGCATCGACGGCGCGGTCTTATTGAGATACACGGCCTGAACCACGCGCAGTACCTTTTTGCGGCGACCTATTTTTTGAAACCTGTCGGCAAGGTCGTCCGAGTGGATGTAGTAGCCCTTTACGCCCCTCACCTGCATGAGCTTTTGCACGCTGCCCTCGGTGTTGGGCAGCTTTGCAAACAAAAAGCCGCTGGGCTTGTCGAGCAGTACCACGCCGTCCTCGTCTGCCCGCAGAATATCAACTTCGCCGCGGAGTATGGGGTATATCATGTCGGCGTATGCCACGTTGTCGCGCCTTAAAAGCGAAAGAGCCTTGTTCAGCATCAAATCAGTCCTTTCTTATGTTCATATTTTATCATAATTCATATCAAAATGCGCTACGGTTATGTAAAATCGAACACGAAATCTTGTTTTATTTGGCGTTTGACTATATAATTAGACTATAATACATGTGGAGGGTGCTCGATGAACGATTTTGAGCTTGAACGCTTTTGGGCGAACGACGAGCTTGCCCACAAAGACAACTGCTTTGCCGATGCGCCTCAGGTTGCGCTGGGCATACGTATGAGCGATGAATGCGTGTTTGCCGAATTGGGCGAGGAGGGCGATCCCTGGGGCTATACGCCCAGAGACAGGCGCATAGAATTAAACAAGCGCTACAACGACATATCCGAAAAAATCGTGGGCAGGAGGCTGCTGCGCGAGGAGTTTCTGCCGGACGACGCCAGGCTGCCTTACGTAAAACGCATAGGCGAAGTGTTCGGCGGCGAATACATAATGCACAACGCCACAGAGTGGCTCAAGGAAGGCATAGCCGATGCCGAGGCGCTCGAAAAGAAGCTGGACGAGGTCGAGCATATGGATCTGCGCGCCTTCATGCTGCCCAAGAACTGGGAAGCGGAAAAGAAGCGCATATATGAAACCTACGGCGTAAGGCCCGAACCCGTACACCACATAAGGGGTCCCGTGACCCTGGCCTGCAGCCTCATGGGCACCACGAACTTTCTGTATTTCCTTGCCGACGAGGACGAGCTTGCGCAGCGCTTCAGCGCCGACGTGGCAGACGTAATAATCAAAATGGCCGAGATCATGGACGAGGAGGCCGGGCTTACGGGCAAGGCCACCCACGGCTTCTCGTTTGCGGACGATAACTGCTGCCTTTTGTCGCCGCCCATGTACGAGCTGTTCGGCTATCCCGTGCTGAAAAAGGTGTTTGAGCGTTTTTCACCCGATCACGAGGACAAGCGCTATCAGCATTCCGACAGCGCGATGGGTCACCTGCTGCCGATACTTGGCAGGCTGAACCTGAACGGCGTCAACTTCGGCCCCACGGTGCTTGTGCCGGAAATCCGCAAAAACCTGCCCGAAGCCCGCATCGACGGCTGCATAGCACCCTTCACCTTCATGAACAACGACGTGAAAAAGCTTACTGAAGAGACGCTCAGAGACATCCGCGACGGCTTTGAGTATAAGGGCGTAAACATAACCACCGCAGGCTCCATCAACAACGGCTCGCTGCTTACCAGCATGCGCCTTATGATGGAAATCATCTGGGACAACAGAAAGAAATAACAGCATTAAAAATCAAATGTGCGCGCAAAAACCGTTATTGGATTTGCGCGCACACTTTTTTATGCTGCTTACAGCGCCTTTATCGCGGAAGTGATTCTGTCCGCCGCCGCAAGAATGTTCGACCTCTGCGTTGCTATGTTCAGCCTTATGAAGCTGTCGCTCGACTTTCCGAAGAAGCTGCCTGAATTGGGTATCACGCCTGCGGTTTTGATGAAAAAGCTGTTGAGCTCGTCGCCCTTAAGCCCGAGCTGCCCGCAATCAACCCACATAAGGTATGTGCCCTCTACGTGCGCGGGTAGCAGGCGGCCTGTTTCACGAAGCGCCTTTTCAAATACGTCGCGGTTTTCGGAGAGGTACACCAAAAGCGTGTCAAGCCAGTTGTCGCCGTTTTCGTAGGCCAGGCGCGTGGCCAGCATGCCGTAGAGGTTGACATCTGCCATGACCTCGCCGAGGCGCGCCGAAATCTTCTTTCTGACGTCCGCGTCCTTGCATATTATCGCGGAATGCCTTAACGCCGCGAGGTTGAACGTCTTTGTGGCGGAAACGAGCTGCACGGCGTTCTGAGCCTCAGGGAATGAGAGGATGCACCTGTGCTTGAAGCCGGGCATCTCAAAATCGGCGTGAATTTCGTCGCAGATGATGCGCGCATTATACCTTGCGCACAGGCCTGTCACGGTCTTAAGCTCGTCCTCCGTCCAGATTCTGCCTACCGGGTTGTGGGGCGAACACATTAGCAGCGCGTCTGCGCCGGCCTTGAGTATCGCTTCAAGCCCCTCAAAATCCATGCGCCATACGTTTTCAACGCGCTTTAGAGGGTTTTCGATGAGCTCCATGCCGGCCTTTTCCACCATGGAGTAAAACGGTCCGTATACGGGGCTCTGCACTATCACCTTGCCGCCCGAAGGGAACAGCGCCTTTAAGCAGTGATAAATCGCATCCACGACGCCGGGACAAAACATGATGTCGTCCGTCGTAATTCCAAGCGCGTGCCGCCGCGCCATCCAGTTTATCAGCGCCTGCCTGTCGCGGGGATTTGAAATATTGTAGCCGAAGGCGCCGTGCGCCGCGCGCCGGGTAAGGCCCTCGATGACCTCCGGAACAGTGGCAAAGTCCATGTCGGCCACCCACATGGGTATGGCGTCGGCGTTGCCGAAATCCTTTCGGGCATCCCACTTCAGGCTTTCAGTGCCGAGCCTGTCGAAGGGCTTGTCAAATCTATCGTATAATGCGCGGTCAAACATAGCTGTGTTCTCCTTTTACATTCAATAAAAAAGCCGGAGCACACGCTCCGGCTTTTTGGGGCATAATTATCTGATGATGAAGCCCTTGATTTCTTCAAGCAGCTGGTCGCAGTTATCGTCGTATATTTCAACAGTGATAGGCTTCGACATATCAAGGGAGCAAACTCCCAGCACGCTTTTGCCGTCAACCACATATCTGCCCACGCGCAAATCCACGTCAAAAGGATAGCGGCTTGCTATATCGGCAAAACGCTTGGCATTTTCCAAAAGACTAAGCTTGATGTTAACGACCTTCATAGTCATATTCCTTTCTGGCGTACACATATAGTTTCATGCTATTATAATAACTGCCTATTGTTAATTTTTAAAGCACAAATATCACTTTCAACATACTTTTTTGAGAGTCATAACATAGTTAACAGCTTTTCGCAATTAGACGGTAAACTTGTAAGAAATGTAGGTTTTAAATAACCCAGAATGTTAGATTTACTGAATACAGTTGATATATGGTTAAAGATTTGCTATAATACGCATATGATAAAGTGAGGAGAGTTTATGTACAGGCTTACATATAATCATAAAGGATTCATGAGGTGTCTGTGCGCGCTTGCAGCATTGCTGCTGATAAGCTGCCTTAGTGTCGCGTTTGCGGCAAAGAGCGCGCCCAAGGGCGTGACGCTGAACATAAGCGAAATCGAAATAGACCTTGCCCAAACAAACACATTTGAGCTTACGCCCTCTGTCACGCCTGCCGGTGCGGACGACAACTACAAATGGTGGGTCTCGGACAGCGGCGTGCTTAAGGTAAACAACGGCACGGTCACCTGCCTGAAGGTCGGCACGGCGAGCGTAAGCGTTGGCATTCACGGACACTCCGGCATAAATGCAAGCTGCCTTGTAACGGTTGTCGACAGCCGCCTGCCCGACAGAATAATCGCCTACCCATCGTCCATAAAGACCGAGCCCGGCATGCAGGTGCAGCTTGAGTGCGTGGTAATGCCTCAGGGCAAGGGCGACGGGTTTGTGTATTTTTCAAGCAACCAGAACGTGGCCACGATAGACGAAAATGGGCTCATCAGCGTGCACAGCCCGGGTCACGCCACCATAACCGTAAGGAGCGCCTATTCGAGGGACGTAAGCACAGAGGTCAAGCTCAACTCGGATTACGGCGAGCGAATAAGGAGCATAAAGCTTAACGACACCTCAATAAAGCTCGAAAAGGGCGAAAGCACCCACCTTACCTGCCAGCTCGAGCCAAATGACGCGAGCCGCGCCCTCGTGTACGCCTCAGGCGATACGAGCGTGGCCACGGTGGACAAATACGGCGTGGTCACCGCAGTGAGCTACGGCTCGACCGAGATAACCGTATCCTCCTTCAGAGACCCTTCTGTCACGGCGGGCATCCCCGTAAGCGTTACAGACAGGGACAGACCTGAAAAGATCAATCTCGAGATAAGCTTGGGCACGGTGCTGAACAAGGGCGACGAAACCGAGATTCACGTCTCCATGGAGCCTGCGGGTACCGACGGCGGGTACACCATCTCTTCAAGCCACGAAGAAATAGTCTGTGTTCAGGGCAATAAGCTTACCGCGCTCAGGCACGGCATATCCACGGTGCGCGTGCAGAGCAGCTACAACGAGGATCTGTATGAGGAATTTGTCGTCACGGTCGAAGACGGCACCGTGAGTCTGGTTATGCCCGAAAGGCGCACCGGTACAGACAAAATAGAGGAAAACCTCGCTGCCATAGACAGAATAAGGCTCAGCGCGCTAAGCGAACTCAAAGTGCTCTACGACAGCGGAGAAATAGGGGAAAAGGAATACGAACGTCGCGCCGACATAGTGAACAAGGCCTTTGAAATGTATTCCTTCCCGTGGATGGTCGAGACTACGGTCAAATACTGGAAGGCCGCAAACTCCGAGCAGGGCGCAAAGGACTTCAAGCCCGGTATCGTCTACTACGGCATGCCGTATACATCCGGCGAAAACCACAACCGCACCTACAACGTAAGCCGCCTGCTCGAACAGAACCGCTATACGCTTTCCGCCGACGGCAGATATTACATAATGGATGCCGCGCTTGCCGAGAAGGAGGGCAGCTATGCCGGCAACGATTGCTCCGCCTTCGTCGCGCAGGCGATATGGGAGCACACCGTATACGGCACGATAATCAAAACAGGCACGCTGTATTATGACAACCGCCTGCGCGCGTTTGAAGACCCGGAGGAGCTTAAGGCCGGCGACATACTCGTGCGCCATTCCAGCCACGTGGTCATGTTCCTTTACTGGGCGGACGAGATGCACACTCAGGCGGTATTCATACAGCAGGGCGGCCATGAGCCGGCGATAAACACCGTAAACACAGTAGTTGAGGAGCTGAGCTACTACACCGAGAGAAGCTACAGGTTCAGAAGATTGGCGGAGTATTGATGATTGACGTTTGCTTGCTCGGCACAGGAGGCATGATGCCCCTGCCGGACAGATTTCTCACCTCCCTGTACCTGAGACAC
The DNA here is from genome assembly GCA_017412445.1 of Clostridia bacterium. Classification (GTDB taxonomy): domain Bacteria; phylum Bacillota; class Clostridia; order Christensenellales; family Aristaeellaceae; genus RUG14130. Next base: position 5,456 of record JAFPYA010000008.1, on the reverse strand, counting down.
GAGGGCAGGGTGATATTGATTGACTGCGGCGAAGGCACGCAGACAGCCATACGCAAGGCGGAATTGCGCTTTAAGCCCATCGAAACCATACTGCTCACCCACTACCACGCCGACCACGTGAGCGGCCTCGTGGGCCTGCTTTTGACACTCGGCAACGAGAGCCGCAATGAGCCGCTGGACATATACGGCCCGGTTGGGCTTAAGCGCGTGATAAACGCGCTGCGCGTGCTGGTGCCGGAATTGCCGTACGAGCTGAATTTAAACGAGATTTCGGGCGGCGACACATTTACCGCCTGCGGCATGGAGATAACGGCCATAGAGGCAGATCACGGCATACCGTGCCTGAGCTACGGCGTATTCTTGAAGCATGCGGGAAAGTTCGACCCCGAAAAGGCGAGGCAAAACGGCGTGCCGCTCGCCCTTTGGGGCAGACTTCAAAAGGGCGAAAGCATCGAAGGCTATACACCCGAGCAGGTGCTCGGCGAAAAGCGGCAGGGCATAAAGCTCGTCTATTCCACAGATACGCTGCCTTTGGACGAGGTAGTCAGGTACGGCCAGAATGCCGACCTCATGGTGCTTGAGGGTATGTTCGGCGGCGAAGAAAAAAACGAGCGCGCCGAGCTTACCCATCATTCCACGATGAATCAGTCGGCGCGCCTTGCGCTCAGGGCCGGGGCGAAGCAGCTTTGGTTCACCCATTACAGCCCGGCAAATCCCCACCCGGAGGAGTTTGAAAACGAGGTCAGGGAGATATTTCCCAATTGCGTCATAAGCTGCGACGCGCAGCGCACCACGCTGCGCTTTGTCGATTAAGCCTTGAGACGCAGCTTGCCATCGACGTACTCGACCTCGAGGAACACGGCTCTTTCATCGGGAGTATGGTTCGGGCGGTGTATTGCAAGCAGCTCTCGTCCGTTAAAGTCTTTGAATATCATACCGTGTCCGCCGTCTTTATCGAAGATGGGCTTTTCGTTCTGCAGCCAGTTACCGCAAAGCGTGCCGTCGTCGCTTTCAGCCGCGCCGATGGTGTAACCCGCGGGCGATATGCTGCTCCACAGCATCAGAAGCTTGCCGTCCTTTGCCCTGTACATATTGGGGCCGTCGGTCACATAGCCTTTGATTCCGCTGGAATGGCCTATAGCCTTTGTCCATTTGGCCTCGGAGGCTTTGAACAAAAGTCTGGGTTCGCCGATTGCATGGCTCAGATCGTCGCTTAAGCGCAGCGCGCACACTTCGCCGTCGCCCACCTGCACCCACTCGTGGCAGAATACGAGGTAGGGGATGCCGTTCTCCACAAAGAGCGTGCCGTCGAGGCATTCCCAGTCACGGGGAGTCAGGGCGCCTTCGCTCCAGGGCCTGAATGGGCCCTTAGGCGCATCGGCCTTCAATACTGCGGTGCCGCGGCACACGCCGTCCGCCTTAAAGGAGGCGAAGAGGTAATATTTTCCCTTGTAAGTATGCATTTCTGGCGCCCAAAAGTTGTACTTGCCCCAATAGCCGTCAGGCCTGTCAAACACGTTGCCGTAGGGCTCAAACTCCTCAAGGTCGCTACTTCCAAAGCAGTTAAAGCCGTGGCCGTCGCCCTTCCAGATGTCACTGTCCGTTGAGCCGTACAGGTAGTACCTGCCGTTTTCAGTGTATACAAACGGGTCTCTTATCTGTATTTCGCTAAGCTTCATAATCACACCTCCGCTTCAATTATACTCTAATTGATGCAAAAAATAAAGTATTCCGCTTGCCCTCGGAATAATTTTGTGATATACTTTTAATGGATATTAATAAGCAAGAGCGAGCAAATGATAACACGACTCAAGACGTACTTAAAAAGCACCTTCGTGCGCTACATTCTCTCCTACCTGCTGCTTATGGCGCTGCTGGTAGGAGGTCTTACCGTGTACATGTACAGCTACTACCGCTCAAACGTATACGAAAGCACTGCCGCGGAGGAGACCCTACGCACATGGCAGCTCAAATACAGGGCGGACGGCAGCATGCTGAGCCTTGGCAACCTTGCGCATCTGGTCGAGCGCACCGAAATCGACCCCAATGAGCTCATACGGGAGTTTTCGTATGAGGAGGGCGACATCTTCATATATATTTCAGCCGAAAACAAAGTCTATAATGCAGGCGGTTCGCAGGACGCACCTGACTGGCTTTCATCGTTCGACTTTGAAAACCTGACTGCGGACGAGCTTGAGGGTGAACTTTTCGTTCCTGAGGGGCTTGCAATAATCACAGCGCAGCAGGTGACGAGCGGCGAGGAAAGCAAAAGGCTGCTCACGTTCGCGATGCCGGCGGGTGACAAGGGCAGCGTTATATGGATGCTCGACGAAAGCACGCTGCTCAGCCTCGAGACCGATTCTTCCCGCAGCGGAAACCGCTACATAATACAAAACTCCGAAATCCGTGCCCGCAGCGAAACGCTTTCCGTCAGCGAAAGCAAGGTGCTTGAGGCCGGCGCCTTCGTGCCTGAAGCCATCTCAGAGGTAAAAACGCTGTCGGGCGTAAACTACCTCTTTACCGCCGTGCCCGGTGAAATAGGCGACATGGTGTTTGTTTCGGTGCAGTCGCTCAGCGGCATCCGCGTGAAGGCCGCGGGCATATGGCTGGGCTTTATGCTCGTGCTATTGGCGCTCGCCGTGCCAACCACACTGTTCATGGTCTATATCAGCCGCAAAAACCTTGCGCCCATACTTGAAATGGGCAGGCATTTCGGCAAAAAAGGCGAAAAGTATTCAGACGACATAAACGCCATAGTCACAGGCATCAGAAATCTTGAAAACAAAAACCGCGAGATGGAGACCGGCTCACTGGCTGCTCGAAGGCATCTGTACGCAAGAGACTTGGTCACGGGCGCGTTTGAAGACGACGAGAGCGCGCGCAAGGCCGCCAGGGAGCTGGGCTACGACATAAACCGCCGCTGCTACGCGATATTGCTTGTGGGCGAGGACAGGGAACGCACGGGTCAACATTTCCTCGACAGCCTGATAGATATGGCTGACCCTGACATTTGCTGCATGGGCACAGAGCTCATGGAGAGCGGGCAGTGCATGCTGATTTGCTTCAGTGACGACGAGACCGCTCCCGAGCGCTTAGCGGATAAGCTTATGAACGACGAAAGAGTGAGCGAGATGCACTTGCCCGTCGCCATTAGCGCCGCGCACACCGAGCTTAAAGAGATGTCAGGCGCGTATCTTGAGGCCGGCAGCGCATACGAAAGCCGTTTCTTCATGGGCGTAAACCGCCCGCTCAGGTTCAGCGAGATTCCCTTCGCCACCGGCGAAAACGTAAAGAATGCGGAGGATTACGCCGAGCAAATCAGGCAGGCGCTCATATCGGGAGACATGGACGCCGTGGACAAGTGCCTTGAAAAGCTGAAAAGCGCGCTCAGGAGCGAAAACATGAACCTGTTCAGCTTCAGGCGCGTGTACAACGACCTGATAGGCGCGATCATGAGTCAGGCGGACGTGCGCCATTACAGCAACGCGGAAATATACGACCTGTTCTCCCTTTCAAGCTGTCACAGCGTGGAGGAGCTCGAGCAAATATTGCGCGCCGTATGCGAAAACATAATCAGCACAAGAGACCCGGACGAGCGCCTGCCGCTGATACAGAAGGTGACGCGTATAATGAGCGTAAACTACACCGACAGCGATTTCACTCTCTCCCGTGCGGCCGAGCTTGCGGGCATCACCCCTGCACGCCTGACCGGTGAATTCAAGACGAAAATGGGCATGACGCCCATGGACTATCTCACGATGCTCAGAATGGAGGAGGCCAAGCGGCTGTTAAGGCAGACTGACCTCAGCGTCAGCGACGTCTGCCGCCAGTCCGGCTACGCGGACGCGTCGAGCTTTACGCGCCGCTTCAAGCAATACGCCAACGTCACGCCTCTTCAGTACAGGCAGAGCGCCCGCGCGGATGCCGCAGGCGGCGAAAGGAGCGGCAAATGAACGTTCGCAGGCTGACACAAAACGAATATTTTGATTCCGATACCGTTTCACGCTTGTGTTTTCACAGCCGCACCGAAATCGATGAGGAGGCGGAGCGCGTTAGACCCCGGGAGGAACGCGAGGACTGGGGCGCGTTTGACGATGACGGCACCCTTATGGCGCACATCATCAACAACCATTACGAGGCCAACCTCAACGGCAGGCTCGTGCGAATGGGCGGCATAGGCGCAGTGTCCACGTTGCCTGAATACCGTTCAGGTGGAGCAATTCGCGCGATTTTTGACCGCTTGCTGCCGTACCGCAGGGCGGAGGGCGAAACGATAAGCTGCCTTTATCCCTTCAAGCACTCGTTCTACAGAAAATTCGGTTACGAGACCGCAGCAAGCGTCACCTCCTACGAGATGCGCCCTCAGGCGCTTAAAGGCTTTACATTTGACGGCAAAGCGCGCATGTACCCGAACAATTGCGACGCAGATGACTTTCTGCGCGTCTACGAGCCCTTTTCAAAGAGATATAACCTCAGTGTGAAGCGCACCTCTGACATGCTAAAAAGGAGCTATCTACATGAGAAGCCGCTGGCACAACGCAGATTTGCCTACCTGCTCTCAGCGCGCGGTGCGGATATCGCCTATGTCTGTTTTGACGACCAATGGAATGAGCCTGCGGCAAGGCTGGCAGTTACCGATATCGCATGGACGAGCCCGGAGGGATTCAGAGCCATACTCGGCTTTCTTGCAAGGTTTGAGGCCGATTACGGCACGATCGAAATGATTTTGCCTACGGATATAAACTTAAAGCTTCTCGTGCCCGACGCATACGAGATAAACGCGGCAAAGCTGAACGGCAATTACATGCTCAGGGTGGTCGACGTCCAAAGAGCCCTCGAAACTCTTGTGAGCAGTATTCGGCAGCCGTTGTGTCTGCGTGTATACGGCGATGAAATCATAAAAGAGAACAATGGCACATGGATTATCGGGCCGCAAGGAGTTCAGCGCACGGACGCGGCGCCCTCAATAGAAATGAGCCTGACGGCGCTGAATCAGCTTATATGCGGCAGCACGTCATTTGACAACGCGCTTTTGAGGGGAGACATAAGCGTAAATGCGGGCTCGGAGCTTTACGGCGATATTTTCCCTGCCCGCCCGATATTTATTACGGACAGGTTCTGAGCCGCCGCTCTTTGCAGCATGACAAATGCACTGACGCTTGCCAAAGTGCCCGATAGCGCTTTGAATGCTTGATTTTTAATACGAAGAGTATATAATTATACGGCAGTTAATCACGGATGATATAGATTTGGCAAAAATTAAGCTTGAACACATGAACCTTATTCCCACGCGCGGCATAGTAGTTTTCCCGGGCGTGCCGATGCATTTTGACATAGGACGCACTAAGTCGGTTGCTGCGCTCGAGGACGCGGTCAGCCACGACCTGCCTCTTGCGATAGTCTGCCAGAAGGACGCCGACACCGACGAGCCCAAGCCTGACGACCTCTATGGCATG
>JAFPYA010000086.1 GCA_017412445.1 Clostridia bacterium | reverse complement strand
CGTGGGTAACCAACTCCTCCACGCCCTGATTCTTGGACGCGGAGATGGGCACCACGGGCACGCCCAGCGCGGCCTCCATTGCGTTTACGTCCACGCTGCCGCCGTTGCCTGTCAATTCGTCCATGAAGTTCAGCGCAACCACCATCGGGCGTTCCATCTCTATAAGCTGCATGGTGAGATAAAGGTTACGCTCTATGTTGGTTACGTCCACTATGTTGATTATCGCGTCGGGCTTGTCTCGCAGAACGAAGTTGCGCGACACCATCTCCTCGCCCGAGTACGGCGACATCGAATATATGCCCGGCAGGTCGGTGATGCGCGTCTTAGCGTGGCCGCGGATCTGGCCGTCCTTGCGGTCGACCGTGACGCCGGGTAAATTGCCCACGTGCTGGTTTGAGCCGGTGAGCTGGTTAAACAGCGTAGTTTTGCCGCTGTTCTGGTTGCCCACCAGCGCAAATGTCAAAACGTGGCTGTCTGGCAGGGGCTCGGTTTCTCCCTTTACGTGATGGATGCCCGGCTCACCCATCGACGGGTGCTCGGTGCTTTTGCGCTTTTTGGGGGCGTTTTCGCGGGCAAGGGGCTTGTCGAGAGGCGTAACTTTTATTTTTTCCGCGTCCGACAGGCGCAGCGTAAGCTCGTACCCTCTTATGAGAAACTGAAGAGGGTCGCCCATGGGCGCGGCCTTTACAAGCGTGATTTCCGTGCCGGGTATTACGCCCATATCCAGAAAGTGCTGTCTGAGCGCACCGTCGCCGCCCACCTGCTCTATGCGCCCGGAGGCGCCTATTGCCAAATCCCTAAGTGTCATCGCTTCTGCCAACTTCCGCTCAAAATTTCGTTTAGGATTATAGCACAGGAATACCGCCGTTTCAAGCAAAAAGGTTCGGTGTCAAAACATTTAACTGCGACTAACCGTGCGGGCAAAGGGTCGCGCCCATGCCGCTTATGGCGGGCAGAGTTGTACGGGCACACAAAAGACCGCGGGGCGTCGCCTCGCGGTCTGCACGCGCTGAAGGGGTCAATCCTCCTCCAGCCAGTTCATTACCCTTTCTACCTTAATCACCTGATAGGACGGCTCGGGCTCCGAGACCTTTTGTATGGTCATTTCATCTGCAAGGCCGCCCGCCTCGGCGCGCACGGTATGCGTGCCGTTAAGGGGTATTTCAAAATTGAATACATATTTGCCCTTCGCTTCGGCGTATTTCTTGCCGTCCACGTACAGGGTCACGCTGTCAAGCGTGCTGTAGACCTTGATTTTGGTGGTGTCGCCCGTGCGCTTCACGTAGCGCCTGCCGCACAGGTGCACGAAGGGCGCTTTGTTCCAATGCGCTTTATAGATGTAAAAGGCGTCCTTTTTGAGCTTTCTGTCCGCAGTCACAAGGCCCTTTTGATTGAAGCCGGGGTTGTTGCCCTCCGCCCTGCCGTCGGCGGCGAAGTCGAACATGTTCCACACGTGGGTCGCCCAGAGGTAGGGGCGCGCCTCTATGGTATCGAGCAGCGCCTCGTGGAACACACACTGATATTCCTCCGTGTAGTCCCCCATCTCGGGATTTTCGTTGTGCAGCGCGGGGTTTGCGTCTGCGCCGTATTCACTCAGGCCGATCGGCTTATCCGGATGCAGGGCGTGATAGGAATCCAGAAACTTGCCGTTATGCTTGAGCTCGCCGCCGTACCAGCCGAAGTACAGGTTATAGCTGCTTATGTCCGCGATAGTGGTCACGGGGCTCGCTATGTCCAGCATGGATATGTGCGCCATAGTGGTCGGGCGCGTTTTGTCCATGTGATGGCACAAATCGTTGAGCGCCCTGTTGTTTTCGATGAGCGCGTCCAGCTTTTTGCCTATGAAGGTGATCTCGTTGCTGAGTCCCCAGCAGACCACCGATGGGTGGTTGTAGCACTGGGTTATAAGCTCCTTCATCTGGCTTACGGTGTTTTCACGGCCGTTTAGCATGTGGTATGTGATGTACGGTATCTCCGCCCAGACGATCAGGCCGTTTTCATCGCACAGGTCATAAAAATGCTGCGGATGCTGATAGTGGGCAAGGCGCACCGTGTTTGCGCCTATTTCGCGGATTATCGCCATGTCCTCGTCCATCATTTCGTCTGTAACCGCGTTGCCGGCGCCCTTTCTGTCCTGGTGGCGGGCCACGCCGCGAAGGGGATAGCTCCTGCCGTTAAGGAAGAAGCCCTTGTCCGGGTCGATGTGGAATTCGCGGCAGCCGAAGCGCGCCGTTACCTCGTCGCCGCTTGCAAGCTTAGCCGTAGCGGTGTAGAGGTACGGGTCGTCAATGCCGTCCCAGAGATGCACGTCGGGTATGTCGAATTCGGCTGTGCGCTCGACTGTCCTTGTAACGCCGTTTACGGTGATTTCTGCCGAGGCGGCGTTGTGCCACGTTTCAACGGTCACGTGCGCGGTTTTTTCTGTCAGGTTTACTACCGGCGTAACCTTTATGCCGGGCGTGCCGTCCTTAATCAGCTCAAAATGCTCCTCCGGCACAATTATCAGCCTGACGGGGCGGTATATGCCGCCGTAGAACGTGAAGTCCGCCCTCTGCGGGTAGACCGTGTCGTTCACGCTGTTGTCGACCGACACGCTGATAAGGTTTTCGCCCGCCACGAGCAGATCGGTCATGTCCGCCCTGAAGGTGGAATAGCCGCCTGCGTGACTGACGAGGGGCTTGCCGTTAAGCGCCACGTCCGCACTCATCGCCGCGCCCTGAAACTCTATGAACAGCCTTTCATTTTTAAGCTCGGGCGGGTAAAAGTGCTTTTCGTAAACGCACGTGCCCCTGAAGTAATCGTCTCCGCCGTCCTGTCCGTCGACGGCGTTCCAGGTGTGAGGCAGGTCGACCCGTTCGGTGTAATCCTGCTTTGTGAACGTCCACGCGCTGTTGAAATCGATGTATTTTCTCATCTGCGTCCTCCCTTGCCCTCATGTATTATCTTGAATTATTCTAACAGAATCGGGGCGCGATTGCAAGCTTCGCCGCGTTTTTTGTGACGTTG
>JAFPYA010000085.1 GCA_017412445.1 Clostridia bacterium | reverse complement strand
GCATAGCAAACCCAGGCTGCCACGCCAGCGGTTTTATCGCTCTGGTCGCGCCGCTGGTCGAAAACGGTATAATCGCCGCCGGCGAGCATCTCAGTTGCTTTTCGCTTACCGGATACTCCGGCGGCGGCAAAAAAATGATCGCCGAATACGAAAGCGAAAACCGGGACGAACTGCTTAACGCGCCCAGAATGTACGGCCTTACCCAAACGCACAAGCACCTGCCGGAGATGCAGAAGATCTGCGCGCTTTCCTTCGCGCCTGCGTTTTGCCCCATAGTCGCCCCGTTCTTCAGCGGCATGGAGGTCACTGTGCCTCTGTTCGACAAGAAAAAAAGGCAGATAGAGGAACTGTACTCGGACTACTACAAAACCGGCCTCGTGCGCTTTGTAAAGGATGACGGCGAAGGCGGCTTCATGTCGGCGGGCGCCCTGAGCGGACGGGACGACATGACCGTGACCGTGCAGGGCAACGACGAAAGGCTTATACTGGTTTCCCGCTTCGACAACCTCGGCAAGGGCGCAAGCGGCGCGGAGCTTCAGAACATGAACTTCATTTTTGGGCTCGTAGTGGCGCTGGGGCTTGTTATATAACCCGCGCTTTATACAAATATAACCACGAACGGATATAATAAAAAACAATTCCGACCACACAATTTTAAGGAGGATTTCAGGTATGACACGTATTAGCGGCGGCGTTTGCGCGGCAAAGGGCTTTACCGCAAACGGCATTCACTGCGGCATAAGGAAGAACCGCACCAAGCGCGACCTGGCCTTGATATACTCTCAGACGAGGGCAGCCTGCGCGGGCGTGTATACCCAAAATCTGGTAAAGGGCGCGCCTATCGCCGTGACAAAGGCGCATATCTCAGACGGCTTCGCTCAGGCAATCATATGCAACAGCGGCAACGCCAACACCTGCAACTTTGACGGCGTGGAGATCGCCGAGGGCATGGGCGCGATAGCGGCAAACAAGCTGGGCATAGATCCAAGGGACGTGGTGGTGGCCTCTACCGGCGTGATCGGCCTGCCCATGAGCCTTGAACCGATACAGAACGGCATAGACGAATTGGCCGCCGGGCTTTCGACTGAAGGCAGCGGCTTTGCAGCCGAGGGCATAATGACCACCGACACCCGCAAAAAGGAGGTCGCGGTCGAGTTTGAATTGGACGGCAAGACCTGCCGCATAGGCGGCATAGCCAAGGGCAGCGGCATGATTCACCCGAACATGGCCACCATGCTCGTGTTTATCACGACCGACGCGGCGATCTCGCCCACCATGCTGCAAAAGGCGCTCTCGGGCGACATCAGGGACAGCTTCAACTTGCTTTCGATAGATGGCGACACCTCCACAAACGACATGGTCATAGTGCTGGCAAACGGCCTTGCCGGAAACAGGGAGATAAGCACCGGAGGCGAGGATTTCGAGGCCTTCAGACAGGCGCTCAGCCAGGTGACCGTGTCGCTGTGCCGCATGATAGCCGGCGACGGCGAGGGCGCGACCAAGCTGCTGGAGTGCAGCGTGAGCGGCGCGGCGGATGAGATAACCGCAAAAACCGTCTCCAAGAGCATAATCTGCTCAAGCCTCCTAAAGGCCGCCATGTTCGGCGCGGACGCCAACTGGGGCAGAGTGCTGTGCGCTATAGGCTACAGCGGCGCAAAGACGGACGTGAACAAAATAGACGTCTGCTTCAAAAGCGCCAAGGGCGAAATACTCGTCTGCAAGGACGGCCACGGCGTAGACTTCAGCGAGGAAAAGGCGAAGGAAATACTGCTTGAAGACGAAATAGACATAATCATAAATCTCAACAGCGGCGAAGCCTCAGCCAAGGCGTGGGGCTGCGACCTCACGTACGATTACGTAAAAATCAACGGCGACTACAGAACATAAGAGGTGCACATGGACGAAACCAATTTCAACCGTTTCACGAACAACGAGCGCGCGCAGGTGCTGACGGAGGCATTGCCCTACATAAAGCGCTACAGCGGCAAAATCGTGGTGGTCAAGTACGGCGGAAACGCCATGATAAACGATACCCTCAAGCTGCAGGTCATGCAGGACGTAGTGCTTTTGTGGACTATAGGCGTAAACGTGGTGCTGGTGCACGGCGGAGGACCCGACATAAACGAGCTGATGAACAAGCTCGGCAAAAAGCCGGAGTTTGTGGACGGGCTCAGGGTCACCGACAGCGAGACCGTGGACATAGTGGAAATGGTGCTTGCGGGCAAGGTGAACAAGTCGCTGGTCAATCTTTTGCAGAAAATGGGCGGCCGCGCCATAGGCATTTCGGGCATAGACGGCAGGCTCATAGAGGCCGAGTTTAAGGACGAAAGGCTGGGCTACGTGGGCAATGTGACCAAAATTGACATCCGCCCCGTGACCGACCTGCTTGCAAACGGCTACATACCGGTAATCTCTACCGTAGGCTGCGACGCCAAGGGCAACGTCTTCAACATAAACGGCGACACCGCTGCGGCGAGACTGGCGGGCGCGCTGGGCGCTCAGTGCATGCTGATGATGACCGATATAGCGGGCATACTCACAAACAAGGACGACCCGTCCACACTGATTAAAGAAGTGACGCTTGACGAGATTTACGAGCTCAAGCGCACGGGCGTAGTGACGGGCGGCATGATACCCAAGGTTGATTGCTGCGCGCAGGCCATAAGCGACGGCGTAAAGCAGGTGGTAATAATGGATGGGCGCGTGCCCCATTCGATACTCATGGAGCTTCTGACCGACGAGGGCGCGGGCACTATGGTGAAGGGAGACAGATATGGCTATAAATCTTAAGGGCAGAAACTTTTTGACCCTGCTCGATTTTACGGGCGAGGAAATACAATATATGCTCGACCTTGCGTCAGAGCTCAAGGCCAAGAAGAAGGCGGGCATAGTCCACAGGCTGCACGAGGGCAAGAACGTGGCGCTGATATTTGAAAAGACCTCCACGCGCACCCGCTGCGCCTTCGAGGTGGCCGCGGCGGATTTGGGCATGCACAGCGTATATCTCGATCCCTCGGCCAGCCAGATAGGCAAAAAGGAGTCCATCGCAGACACGGCTCGCGTGCTTGGCCGCATGTTTGACGGCATAGAGTACCGCGGCTTTGAGCAAAGCAGGGTCGAGGCGCTGGCGAAGTATTCGGGCGTGCCCACATGGAACGGGCTCACCAACGAATACCATCCCACACAGGTGCTGGCGGATCTGATGACCATGAGGGAACATTTCGGCGACATAAAGGGCAAAACTCTCGTGTTCATGGGCGATGCGAGGTACAACATGGCTTCATCCCTGATGATAGGCTGCGCCAAGATGGGCGTAAACTTCGCGGTCTGCGCGCCAAAGGCCTACTTCCCGCCCGCAAAGCTAATTGAAGCCTGCAGAGAAATCGCCTTAGGCAGCGGCGCCGCTTTGACCTTCACCGAGGACATCGCAGCTGCGGTAAAAGGCGCGCACGTGATATATACGGACGTCTGGGTGTCGATGGGCGAGAACCCTGATGTATGGGAAGAGCGCATAAACGCCTTAAAACCCTACAGCGTGACCCGGGAGGTTATGGACGCGGCGGGAGAACAGTGCCGCTTCATGCACTGCCTGCCCTCCTTCCACGACCTGAACACCGGCATAGGCATGGACATATACAACAAATTCGGCCTTAACTGCATGGAGGTCACGGACGAGGTGTTCGAGGGGTCTCAGTCAATAGTCTTCGACGAGGCCGAGAACCGCATGCACACCATAAAGGCTGTAATGGCCGCGACGCTTTAATACGGCGCGTCAATCGTTATAATAAATGCAAAGAAGTGATAGAATGGAAAAGGCGTATCTCGCGCTGGCAAACGGCATGTGCTTTGAGGGGCGGCGCATAGGCGCGGCGGCTGACGGCATGGGCGAGCTCGTGTTCACCACGGGCATGGTGGGCTACCTCGAAACGCTCACCGACCCCAGCTACGCGGGGCAGATAATAATGCAGACCTTTCCCCAGATAGGCAACTACGGCGTGATAGAGGAGGACTTTGAGGGCAAAAGCGCGTGCAAGGGCTACGTGGTAAGGGAGCTTTGCGACGAGCCCTCAAACTTCAGAAGCCAGTACAAGCTTGACGATTACCTCAAAAACAGCGGCATACCCGGCATAGCGGGCGTAGATACCCGAAGGCTCACCCGCATAATCCGCGAGCAGGGCGTGATGAACGCGCTTATCTGCTCTGAGCCGCCAAAGGACACAAGCGCGCTCAAAGCTTACAAAATCATAAACCCCGTGCCCACGGTGAGCCGCCGAGAAACAGAGGTTTTCCCGGCTGAAGGCAAGGAGAAGTGGCACGTGGCGCTCATAGATTACGGCGCAAAGCGCAACATCATCAGGTGCCTTTGCATGCGCGGCTGCCGCGTCACGGTGCTGCCCTCGAATTGCAAAGCCGAGGACGTGCTGAAGCTCGACCCGGACGGTGTGATGCTTTCAAACGGCCCCGGAGATCCCACGGATAACGCGGCCTGCATAGAGGAACTGAGACAGCTGATAGGCAAAATACCGATATTCGGTATCTGCCTCGGCCATCAGCTCGCGGCGCTCGCCATGGGCGGACGCACCGAAAAGCTCAAATACGGCCATCGCGGCGGCAACCAGCCCGTAAAGCGCTTAAGCGACGGCAGGTGCTTTATCACCAGCCAGAATCACGGCTACGCCGTGGTGAGCGAAAGCATGAAGGACAAGGCCGTGCTCAGCTTCGTAAACGCCAACGACCTGAGCTGTGAGGGGCTGGATTACCCCGACAAAAAATGCTTCACCGTGCAGTTTCATCCCGAAGCCTGCTCGGGCCCCCGCGATACCGAGCAGCTCTTTGACCGCTTTACGCGCCTGATGGGAGGAAAGGACAATGCCTAAGGACAAAAGCATACAGAAGGTGCTGGTTATAGGCTCCGGCCCCATCGTGATAGGTCAGGCGGCCGAGTTCGACTACGCGGGCGCGCAGGCCTGCCGCGTGCTCAGGCAGGAGGGCATAAACACGGTGCTCGTGAACTCCAACCCCGCCACCATAATGACCGACAAGCACCTCGCGGATGCCATATACTTAGAGCCGCTCACGGCAAAGACTCTGGCGCGAATAATCGAAAAAGAACGCCCGGACGGCCTGCTGGCGGGTCTGGGCGGTCAGACGGGGCTTACGCTCGCCATGCAGTTGAGCCGTGACGGCACGCTTGAAAGGTACGGTGTGAGGCTGCTCGGCAGCGACATAGACGCGATTGAAAAGGCTGAGGACAGGGAAAAGTTCCGCGAAACGCTGGAAGGCATGGGTCAGCCCGTAATCCCCTCAGAGACCTGCAACGACGTGGAGAATGCGCTTGCCATCGCGGGCAGGATAGGCTATCCCGTGATAGTGCGCCCTGCTTATACCCTGGGCGGCACGGGCGGCGGCATAGCGCAAAACGCCTCTGAGCTCGCCTCGATAGCCAAAACCGGCCTCGACCTTTCGCCGATAACCCAGATACTGGTTGAAAAGTGCGTCTCCGGTTGGAAGGAAATAGAGTTTGAAACCATGCGCGACGCGGTGGGCAACGTGATAGCCGTGTGCTCCATGGAAAACGTCGACCCTGTGGGCGTGCATACGGGCGACTCCATAGTGGTCGCGCCCGCGCTCACGCTGAGCAACAAGGAATATCAGATGCTGCGCTCCGCGGCAATAGACATCGTGTCCGAAATCGGCATCGTGGGCGGCTGCAACTGTCAGTTCGCGCTGAACCCCGACAGCTTCGAGTACGCCGTTATAGAGGTGAACCCAAGGGTGTCGCGCTCCTCGGCGCTTGCGTCAAAGGCTACGGGCTATCCTATCGCCAAGATCAGCACGCGCATAGCCCTGGGCTACACGCTGGACGAGCTCAAAAACGACATCACCGGCAAGACCTGCGCCTGCTTCGAGCCCACCGTGGACTACGTTGTGGTGAAGCTCCCCAAGTGGCCGTTCGACAAATTCGCGGGCTCGAGCCGCAAGCTGGGCACGCAGATGAAGGCCACGGGCGAGGTCATGTCCATCGCGTCGAGCTTTGAGATGGCGCTGATGAAGGCCGTGCGCGGCGCGGAGATAAATCTGGACACGCTTAATTGCGCGCCGCTCACCGATGAGCCAGTCATTGAAAGGCTTAAAAAGCAGGACGACAGGCGCATATTCACCGTGTTTGAAGCCCTGAAGAGCGGCGTCAGCGTGGATGAAATCTACGACATCACGAAAATAGACAAGTGGTTTTTGAGCAAGCTGCTCAAAATGGCGAATTTTGAAAAGGAAATCGCCATGAAGTCTATAGACGCCGACACGTATAAAAAGGCAAAGCTGCTCGGCTATACTGACGAGGCGCTTAGGCGCATAACCGGTATGGAGAAGCTGCCTCTGAGCCTCGACATGAGCTACAAGATGGTCGACACCTGCGGCGCTGAGTTTGACGCCGAAACGCCGTACTTCTATTCCGGCTTTGACGAGGAATGTGAGGCGCGCTCGTTCAAGCGCAGCGGTAAGCCCGTGGTTATGGTGTTGGGCTCGGGCCCAATACGCATAGGTCAGGGCATAGAGTTCGATTACAGCTCCGTGCACTGCGTGTGGACGCTCAGGGAGATGGGATACGACGTGGTCATAGTCAACAACAACCCCGAAACCGTCTCCACGGACTACGACACCGCTGACCGGCTGTACTGTGAGCCGCTGTGCCGCGAGGACGTGATGAACATAATCAAGGT
>JAFPYA010000084.1 GCA_017412445.1 Clostridia bacterium | reverse complement strand
TCAGGCTTATTCCCTTTTGTATCGCCCGTGCAGCTTCTGTCTCGTCGACCAAGCCCAGCACAAGCACGTCAATATCGTTTACACCAGTTTTGAGCTCCTCTGCCTCGGCCATGCATGCCACAGCAAAGCGCCTCGCACCCAGTGTGTAAAGCTCCTTGGCCGTTTCTATTGCGCCCAGACCGTAAGCGTTGGCCTTGAGCACACAGATAATGCCTGCCCCATTTGAGAGCAGGCTGAGCGCTTCAAGGTAGTTGCTCTTCAGCGCGTCAAAATCTATTTCGGCCCAGCAGCGGGCTTTTGCTTCCTGTAAAGTCATCATTTAGTAACGCTTAGCCGCTTTCTGTATTCAAGCAATTCCTTTTCGCTTGCGTAGATGAAATGTCCCGGTTCTATCTCGCTCCAGAACGGTGCATTGCTTTCATTGTATTGATGCACATTCGGGTTATAGACCTCAAGCACCTTCTGCCTTTCCGCGATCGGGTCAGGCATGGGCACCGCCGATAGCAGCGCCCGCGTGTATGGATGCAGCGGATGCTTAAACAGCGTCTCCGTTTCGGCGAGCTCCACGATTACGCCCTTGTGTATGACTGCTATTCGGTCGCATATAAAGCGCATAACGCTCAGGTCGTGGCTTATGAACAGGTAAGTGAGTCCGCGCTGCTTTTGCAGGTCGCTTAGCAGGTTCAGCACCTGAGCGCGGATGGACACGTCGAGCGCGCTTATGGGTTCGTCCGCCACTATGAAATCCGGCTCCATTATCAGCGCGCGGGCTATGCCTATGCGCTGCCTTTGGCCGCCCGAAAATTCATGCGGGAAGCGGCTGGCAAACTCAGGCAAAAGCCCCACGTCCTTGAGTGCCTGTTCGACCCGTTGCTCGCGCTCCTGCTTTTTGTAGCGCCTGTAGACACCTTCGGCCACGATATAGTCGACCTTGGCACGCTCGTTAAGCGAAGCCATGGGGTCCTGAAAAATCATCTGTATGCGGTGCGTGACTTCCTTGTCCAGCTCCTTGGAGATGGAATTGTTTATGCGCTTGCCGTCGAATATTATTTCGCCGGCTGCCGTTGGCACCACGCGAATTATGGCGCGGCCTATTGTGGTTTTGCCACTGCCGCTCTCGCCCACGAGGCCGAAGGTTTCGCCTCTGTAAACGTCAAAGGACACGTTGTTCACTGCCACGAAGGGATGCCTGTGTTTGCCGAATGTGACCGTCAGGTTTTTAACGCTCAACAGCGGTTCAGCCATTCAAGTCCACCTCCCGTCGTGAAAGCTTTTGGATGATCTCAGGCGGTTCAAGCTTTGGCGCCCTCGGATCGAGCAGCCAGGTCTTTGCCATGTGAGTGGGCGTGATTTCAAAGTTCGGCGGACGCTTGACCTTGTCTATTTCAAGCGCATATGGATTTCTGGGTGCAAACGCGTCGCCCTTTACCTCAGTGAAAAGGTTCGCCTGTGTGCCTGCGATGGAGTAGAGCTTTTGACCCTTTATGCCCAATTGCGGCAGGGACGATAGCAGCGCCCAGGTGTAGGGATGCCTCGGGTCGTAGAAGATTTCTTCGCTCGTGCCTATTTCGACTATGTCGCCCGCGTACATAACAGCTATGCGCGTGGCGACGTTTGCGACCACGCCCAGATCGTGGGTGATATAAATCGCAGTAATACCGTGCTTGCTTACCAGATCTCTTATGAGCTTTAGTATCTGCGCCTGAATCGTCACGTCGAGCGCTGTGGTGGGTTCGTCGCAGATCAGTATTTTGGGCTTGCATGCAAGGGCGATGGCTATGACGACTCTCTGTCTCATGCCGCCGGAAAACTCGTGCGGGTACTGCTTTGAGCGCTTTTCCGGCTCAGGTATGCCAACTGAGGCGAGCATGCTGAGCATTTCGGTTTTGGCCTGTGCCTTGCTTAAGCCCTTCTGGTGCAGGTTGATCGCCTCGAGTATCTGTGCGCCGACCGTCCTGAGAGGGTTGAGGCTCGTCATTGGGTCCTGCATGACCATGGCTATCTCGCCGCCGCGAATCCTGAGCCAGTCCTTCTCTTTTTTGTATTTTGTAATGTCCTCGCCGTTGTAGATGATTGAGCCGCTTTCGATGAAGCCGTTTGCATCGTTTAAGCCCATGAAGCATTTCGTCAGCACGCTTTTGCCGCTGCCGCTCTCTCCTACTATTGCAAGGCTTTCACCCTGATACACGTCCAGTGACACGTCCCTTAAGGCATGGAGCGTCTGCCCGCGTAGGTTGAATTTGAGGTTCAGGTTGCGAACCGATAAAATAGGTTCCGCCACGTTTCAGCGCTCCTTTCTATACGTGATTCTTGGGATCGGCGGCGTCAGCAAAGGCGTTGCCGATTATGTAGAACGATATCGTGATAATCGAAAGCACCAGAGACGAATATATAAGCTGATACTGCTGTCCCGGCACCGTTATAAGGCTTTTGCCCTCTATTATAAGGTTGCCAAGCGAGGGTGTGCTTACGCTGAGACCCAACCCTATGTAGGTGATGAACACCTCGCTGCCTATGGCGTTGGGAATAGCAAGTGCCATTCTTAGCATTATAACGCTGACCAAATACGGCAGAAGGTTCTTTATCATTATGCGGCTGGGCTCGGTGCCAAGGCAGCGTGAGGCGAGGTTGTAGTCCCTGTCCCTTATGATTATTATCTGATTGCGTATAAAGCGCGCCATGCCGAGCCAGCGTGTAAGCGACATGGCAAAAATGAGCGTGCTTATGCTGGGACGCATAATGTAGCTGACCAGCACCAGAATGATGGTGGTGGGTATATTGTCGATAACGTTGTATATTTCGGTGATTATGCGGTCGAGCGCGCGAACGTAGCCCCAGATTATGCCTACGATTATGCCTATAAGCACCTCAAAAATCGCAACCACGAAGCCTATCCACAGGGACGTGCGTGTGCCGCTCCATATGCGCGCCCAAAGATCCTGCCCCGCGCTGTTGGTACCCAGGATAAAGGGCATCTTGCTCGGGTAATCTCTGAGGTCAACGTCTGCGTTTGTGACAGCGCTGCCGTCTTCATTAAGGTCGATGTATTCGCTTTCGACGTAGAGGTAATCTCCCGACTGTGAAATATCCTCGGGCTCAGCGTAGATTGCAATCTCCTGCCAGGAATACGTGGTGTACGGCGTATCGTTCAGGTCCTCAGGCATGGGCGCAGGCAGGCGCTTTGCGTTCGTTTCAAACTTTATGGCCTCTCCGTTCACCGCCGTACGCTTAATGTAGCCCAGCTTGCCGTCGTTCAATATGTCGTATTCGCCGGAATAATCGATGTCGTAGCGAATGGTGCACCATTCCTCGCCGTACTCAAGGACGCTGAACTTTATGGGATTGCGGCTCAGCGGGTCGTTTTTGATCGTGGTGAGCGTATTTCTGACGCCGTACCAGTCGTCGTTTACCTTGACCGCGTTAAGCAACGTGCCCTTGGGTACGCTCATGTATACGGTGCTCAAGGACGGGGGCTTTGCCGACAGCAGCTTATTTTCGTTAAGCGGATTTGTTTGTCCTGTGAGCGCGTCGTATTGACCGGGCAGCAAGGGCTGAATTATCGTAAATAGCACCAGTATAACGAGTATGCTCGCCATTACCATGGCCAGCCTGTTGTGCCTAAAGGCTCTGAATGTGCTGCGCCAATAGGAGTAGTTTGAGTAGCCCGTTTTTTCGCCCGCGTTCGGGTCGAATTCGGCGCGCACAAAAAGCGCGTCCTCGTTTATCGCGGAGTTTTCAATGACTTTGTTTATATTATCTTCGACGCGGCGCTTTTTGCCTTCAAAAAACATTTTCATCAGCGCACACCGTCCTTTTTGACAAAGTTGATACGCGGGTCGATTACCGCCATGAGCAAGTCGCCCATGAGCAGCCCCACAATGCCTATGCAGGAATAAATCATGACAAGCGCCTGCACGAGCGGATTGTCCTGAAGACCTATAGCCTTGACCAGAAGGCCGCCCATTCCGGGAATGCTGTATAGGGATTCAATGTACAGTGAGCCCGCCACCGTGTAGAGCAGCGAAGCAGGGATATACTGTATCATGGGAACGAAGGCGTTCCTGAATACATGGCTGAACATAAGGCTGCGGCCTGGCACTCCCTTAGCGCGCGCGAGCCTGATGTAGTCCTTGTTGATTTCGTCGAGCATGTAGCGGCGCAGCCACATCGCATAGCTTGCCGCGGAGCCCAGTGACATCGAAAACACGGGCAATATCCATGTTATCCAGTTTGATTTTTCAAACAGCAAGTCTATGCCCATCCATTTCGTGCCGTAGAGCTGTATAAAAATGTAGTAGACCGCGGAGGGTACCGCGTTTATGAACACTATGAAGGCTGTGCCGAATTTGTCCCAGAATTTGCCCTTGCTGCGCGCCATGGCGGCGCCGAGCGGCAAACCCATCACGAGGCTGAGCGCCATAGATATAACGCCCAGAATTATGGATATGGGAGCCTTGTCCCCGATTATTTTTATCACGTCTCCCCCGGCCTGATACTTGGTTGATGCGCCGAGGCTGCCGTTAACGAAGAGTTGCTTTAAGAAGTTAAAGAACTGCTTGTGAATGGGATCCATCAGTCCCAGTGCGCGGAGCTGATCCTCCCTTTGCTGCTTGCTGAGCTTGTCGTAGTTTTCTATAAAGCCTTCTTCGGGCATGTTTCTGAGCAGCAAAAACACCACGGCAATTATGATAAACAGTGTCAGCAGGCTGCCCGCCAGACGTTTAAGCGAATATTTAACCAGGTGCTTGCGGATAATGAGAAAAACAAAGCCCACAAGTAACAGTATCACCAGCGTGAGTATCAGGTGATCCACAAATATCCATTTTAAAACGTCCAGTACAATCATTAGGAAAATACCACCTTAAAGCTTAAAAATGCGCAAGCAAAACAGTAGACTGCTCAAATAAAAACTATTATGTGGGGACGGTTTTTTACGCCGTCCCCACTGGTTTAAGCTGTTTGTATGGGGCTTAGTCCTCTATGAGGGCATCGCGCTCATCCAGCCAGTCGAGATACGCCTCGTAGTAATCGGAGGTGCTCATGGGCTTGTCGAGCAGGTGCATACCCTTGTAACGGCAGGAAGCAAGGCCGGTGGCGCCGAACTGACCCTCGAAGGTGTTCAGACGGGACGCAGTATATCCGCCGGTATCGGAGCCGTAAGGAATGACTACGGCATGGTTGATGAGGTACGCCTCAGCTTCGGCAAAAGCTTCGTAGCGGGCGTTCACGTCGTCGCCGGGCATGGCCTTGGCGGCGTTTAGCAGCTCGTAGTAGCCGCCGGAAAGCGCAGTGTCAGTTGCCTCGATGAAGAAGTTGTAGTTGTTGGTCTCCTTAAAGGGCTCGGTCAGGTTTACCGGATCGTCAAAGTCGAGGCCCCAGTTGCACTTCATGAAAGCGTATTTGCCGCTGCGGCGAACAGCGCTCAGGAAGCCTGTGGACGGGCCGGGCTCGACGATGATGTCGATGTAATCGGTGCCCAGAAGCTCTTCAAGCTGCTGCTCAACTATCAGGCACTCGTTTGCCCAACCGCTCGAGGAGGGGTTGTAGGGCATGAGCACCTTGATTGGGAAGGTGGCGCCGGCTTCGGTCAGCTCGGCTATGGCCGCCTCTTTATAGGCGAGCGCCTCTTCTTCGTTCACTTCGATTACGATGTCGGCAAGGGCGCCGGTATCGGTGTAATCAAGGCCGTTGTTCACGCAGATGCCTTCGGGCATGATGGTGTCCCAAAGCAGATCTTCGGGTGTGTTGGGCTCGATGGCGCTCTTGGAGCGCACGCGGTTGAGGGCGAAGAGGATGGACTTGCGGAAGGTCTCGTTGTTGACGG
>JAFPYA010000083.1 GCA_017412445.1 Clostridia bacterium | reverse complement strand
TCACGTATCCGTCGTCGTCGATGAGCGCGCCGCCCGAGGAGCCGGAGGATATGGGCGCGGTGAAGCTTATGTCGGCTTCCTCGCCCTCGGAGGCGGAGATGTTGCCTATGGAGACCGTGTTCCTGAAGCCTATGGGGCTGCCTATCGCCACCACGGGCGCGCCGCGGGTAATGGCCGCGTTTGCGTTTATTTCAAGGGGCTCAAGGCCGCTAAGTTCGTCGAACACGAGTATGGCTATGTCCCGTCCGCTGTCGGCGCACAGCACGCGGCTTATCTGCTTTTGCTCGCCCGCGTCCGTGTAGGCGATTATGACGTCGGCGCCCTCTATCACGTGGTAGTTGGTCACGGCGTAGCTTTCGTCAAAGGCCACAAAGCCGCTGCCCGTGGCGATCAGGCGGTTTGGCATATCGTACACCGCCAGCAGCATCACGGAGGCGGCGCTTTGGTTTATGCTGTCGGGGTCGAGGGAGTAGCCCGCGGCGCCCGCGGTCATGCCGAGGGTCAGTATCAGCGCCAGAAAACAGCAAATTATTCGTTTCATTATGGCGTGCCTCCTTCTTTATCGCACTTCTTTATTCACTTTCCTCTGTGCGTCATCATATGTGATCACTATCACGCGCCCGGCTACGTCGCTTGTTTCGTAAATCGTAAAGCTCGTTCTTCTGCCTCCGTACAGGGCCGCTTCAAACCGCCACCAGTAATCGAACCTTCCGTCGAGCAGCTTTTGAGGAATCTCCATCACCACATACTCGCCCGGATAAACCGGCTCCTGTGCGCTTGCAAAGTTCTTATTGGGGTCGGTGCCGTTGCCTATGTACACGTCTATAATGTTGAACGGGGTTTCGTTTACCACTATACAGATGTTTTCGGGCAGCGGCCTGTCGAGTATACGGGGGATTTCAAACGAGCTCGATTTCTCGCGCGCCGCCTTTTGGTGGCGGGGCTCCATAGCGGGCGTCTCCGGGGTGAGCGCTATCTTATAGGTGTGTACGTCGTAGGTGAAGATTACGGTCCTGCCCAGTATGTCGCCCGCGCGCACGTCGTCAAGGCGGTAGTCCACCTGAATGTTGCCGCTGAAGCTCATTTTGACGTTGAACACCAGCAGGGCTTCGGGGTCGTCTATCTTTTCATTGAGTTCAATAACGGTGCTGCTCCCGCTCCTGAGCCAGGTGTATTCCTTGCTGATGCGCTTTAAATCACCGGTCGCAGCGTCCTTTATATCCACGCTGAGCGAGGCGATGCTGTAGTCCCAGTTGCTGACAAGGGTAAACCTCGGCTCCAGCCTGCTCAACGCGGCGGAAGCGCCTATATCGGTCACCTCCCAGTCCTTTATCTCAACGGGCTCGTCGTCCTTGCAGTAGTTCCACAGTTCCATCAGGTGGGTGGCGCTTAAGGCGAAGTTCATGTTTTGCACCACGGCGTAGCTGCTCTCGCCGCTCAGCCCCAGCATGGTCACGCCCGCCACGCGGCCGTTCTCGTCCAGAAGCGGGCTGCCGCTGACGCCCTCGCCCACGGGCGCGGTGAACTGTATCAGGTCATAGCCGGAATCGCTGAAGCTGTTTGAGATGTTGCCGGTGTTTATGGCGTTGAAGCCGTCCTGGGCGGCGATGCTCACGCAGGCCGCGCCGCGCCTGACCTCGCCGCTTTCGTTTATTTCCAGCGGGCTCAGCCCCGTGGGCTCGTCAAAGGCGAGTATGGCCAGATTGCAGTCCGAGTCGCTGCCCAGTATTTTGAACGTGCCC
>JAFPYA010000082.1 GCA_017412445.1 Clostridia bacterium | reverse complement strand
TGAATCGTAGAGGGGAGGGCCGACAAAGCTGTCAAGTACGTCCTGAGAGGGCACAGGCAGATTCATTTGCTCCAGTGCGTATTTTGCCGAGGCTGCTATGCCCTCGCCGGACTCTGTGATCGTGCCATCGAGATCGAATATTATCGCGTCAAAGTTCATTTTATACTACGCGCCTTCCCCAGGAGAACACCCTGTTGTAATAGCCTGATGTGATTGAGGAGATTATTACCTTGCCTGCTGCGCTCGAGGCATGTATGAACTTGCCTCCGCCCAAATACAGGCCTACGTGGTCGCTGAGGTCGCTGTCTGTCAGCGTATTCATGCAAACTATGTCACCGCGCCTGAGCTCACTGACCGTCTCTATCTTCGTGCCCTTGCCGTAGCCCTGTGCGTAGGCGCTTCGTCCGAGGGAGACGCCGACTTGTCTGTAGCAATAAGTCGTGAAGCCGGAGCAGTCAAACGTGTTGGGGCCGGATGTGCCATACACATATGTCTTGCCGAGCTGCTGAAGGCCGGTATTAATTACCTTTTCTATCTTATCCGAAGCAGTACCCGGAGACGGGTCGTCCGCGGGATTGGTCGAATATGATCCTGTGCCGGAACCGCCGGTGCTGCCACCATGAGTGGTGCCTGTAATCGCGCTGCCGGTATTCTTGGGTGCGGATGATGAGAACAGCGAAGACAGCGTGCCCGCGTCGGCGTCGCCGGTTTCTGTAAGTCCTGCAACCTTTTGATACAGCTTGACTGCAGATTGAGTGAGGTTGCCGTAGTCGCCGTCTATACCCGCGCTGAGATAGCCCTTATAGGTTAGCCTCGTCTGAAGCCTCGTCACGTTTGTGCCGGTCGAGCCCTTGGAAAGAGAAGCAGATTTGATGGTGCTCTGGGGCGCGTAGCCGCCGTAAAGTACTCTGAGTGTAGACTGATCCGCAGTGCCCGTGGCATTCATGCCGACCTGCGTCTGGAAACGTGAAACGGCGTTCGTTGTGAGGCTGCCGTAGTTGCCTGCGGGGAGGCCGTCAAAGTAACCCAGATTCTCCAGGGCCTTTTGGAGCTTCAGTATATCGGAGGAAGATGATGAGCCGGATTTAAGCGTGGTATAGCTCACGTTTGAGACCTGACTCTTAAGCGCGTATGCGGTTCCTCCGCCGTAGTTTATGCGCACCCACTTGTTCGTATAGGCGGTAACGGTCACGTCAGTACCCTGAGAGAGCGTACCGAGCTTAGACGAGCTGGCGGAAGCCTTTGAATAAACCGAGGCGTTTTGAATTACCGTAACATCGAACGTCTTTACGGTAGGTGATGTGAATTCATCGAGCTGGATTTGCAGGCTCGATATCGGGTAATAGCCCTTGTTTCCGCTGCGTTCAATTAGCGCCCATGTAGTGTTATGCGCCAGGACGTTTACCTTCATTCCCTGAGGCACTGTGCCCGCGCTGCCGCTGCCGCTGTACATGTATTTTCTGACGGTGCCGGCTGCAGTTACCGTAGCCGTATATGCTTCGTCGGCTTCGAGCGAAACATCCTTAAGCTTGTTTAGTGAGCTTATGGTCATGTAGCCGGTCTTACCGCCTGCGGTAACGAGCGCCCAGCTGCTGTTGTGACCGAGCATGGTTACGCTTGTATCCTTGTTTACATTTGAAATGAGCTTGTTCGATGAGGTAGAAGCGTATTGATATAGGGGACTTGAGCTCGTGACTATGCAGGCGACGCTTTCGTTTTGAGTTATGGTCGGATTTTGCACTTCGCTCAACGATGAAAGCGTGCAGTAGCCTGTATTTGTCTTATACTGCACCAGCGCCCATGTGCCGTCGCTCGCAAGTATAGTTACCTCCGTTCCCTTGCTGAGCGAACCCACCTTGGCGGAGGAGCTGGAGGCGTATTTGTAGAATACGGCGCTTGACGCCGAGACGGTGGCCTTGGCGTTCATATCCGGTGACATGGTTATAGAGCTTATACGCGTAAGCGCGCCAAGCTGCATGTAACCCTTGGTGGAGCCGTATTTTACCAAACCCCAGTTGTCGTTGAAGCCGAGCACGGTAAGCTCCGTACCTATGGCCAGCGTCTTGAGCTTCGTGGAGGATGTGCTTTGAGTTTTGTAAATCGGTGCCGAGCAGTTTGTTATAACCGGCATGGAGGTTGTTTCGGAGATCGTGCCGTTGTTGGGCGTGGGTGTTGGAGTTACGGGAATGCTGCTGTTTTCATAGTACGCAAGTCCGGAGAACTTTACGTAACCTACATAAGTGCCGTATTGTACCAGTGCCCAGCCGCCGCCGTGAGAATACACGATAACGCTCTTGCCCTTGGCAATCGATGTCAGCTTGCTCGAAGACGCATCAGGTGCAGTGTAAATGTAAAGCAGATTTACATCCACTTTTCCGATTCCGACGGCAGTCATGTTGCTTACATTTGCGGGTGTAGCTGTCGGCTTAGGTGTCGGGGTAGAAGTTACTGCGGGCGTAGCGGTTACACCGGGCTGGACAGTAACTCTTGACCTCAGCACATAGCCTTCATATTTTCCATTTTGGAGCTTGACCCACGTATCGGTCATATTTAATATCGTAAATGTAGCGCCTTTGCCTAAAGTCATATAGACCTTGGAGCTCGTGGAAGCGGAAGCGTATATTTTTGTGTCGTTTTTACTGATGGTCGCAAGTCCTGTGGGCGGTGGTTCAACGTTTACGTTTTCTGTCGGCTTTACCGTGGCTGTGGGGGTGGCCGTTACGCTTGAGGATATGTCAAGATTGCTAATAAGCGTATAACCCGTATATGAGCCGTTTTGAAGCTTTGCCCAAGTGCCGTCTGTCGAGAGCACGGTAAAGCTCTGTCCTTTTTTTGCGGTATAGATTACATTTGCCGATGTGCTGGCAGATGAATAGATTTTAGCCCGAGAGACCTTGACTGTGCCTATGCCGCTTAGGGAAGAGCCACCGGTAGAAGGAGAGGAAGAAGAAACTTTTTTCATATTGCTTACAGGCGCATAGCCCTTTAGTCCGTCAAAGCTGATGTAGGCTATGCCGTTTGAATATGAAAGAACAGTAACTTGCTTACCCTTAGTGAGAGTGGCGATTACATCATAGGAGGGGTTGGGTCCGCTTCGCACCGTCATTTTGTTTACGGTGACCTCAGCGGTAAAGCTTTCGGCCGCAGCCGACGGGGCGAATAGCGCAAAAGTCAGCATCATCACCAGCAGTAACGCCGTTATTCGCTTGCTTTGTACGTTTGTTTCCATTTTATTACTCCTATAATAAGCAATTATTTCTATTAAATTGCGTATAGTTACGCATAATTGATTTTATTATACACCATCGGTCAATAAAATGCAATATCAAATACAGAATTTTGATATTTTAATGCCGTAAAATGTTAATAAATTGGTATTGACAGCTTTGCGCCGAAAAGGCAGAATATACTTGATAAGTGCTTAGAGGAAACGGAGGCGCGTTATGAACAACAGGCAAAACATGCATGCGATAATGCATTACGAAAAATATGACCACATGCCGGTAGTGAGCTTCGGCTTTTGGAACGAGACGCTTGAAAAGTGGGCACAGGAAGGCCACATAAGCATGGAGCAGGCAAAGGGCTGGAGCGACAACAACGACATAGATTACGAAATAAATGAGCTGCTGGGCTTCGATTACAACTGGGGCGGAGGCATAAGCTGTGACAACTTTTTAAGCCCCGCCTTTAAGCCCGAGCTTTTGCGCACACTCCCCGACGGCTCCGAGGTTCACAGGGAAAGCAGCGGATTGATTGTGCGCACAAAGCCTGGCGTAGTATCGATTCCGGCTCACGAGGGCACTACACTTACCGACAGGCAAGCCTGGGAAGAGCTTTACATACCCAAGCTTACATTCAGACCCGACAGAATCAACCCCGAAAGGATCAAAGCCCAATACGAGCATTTAAGCGGCATCGACGCACCCGTCTACCTGTTTCTCGGCAGCCTTTACGGCAACATTCGTTCAATGGTCGGTTTGGAAGAGCTGAGCTATCTTGCGGCGGATGATGAGGATTTGTATGAGGAAATCATAAACACCGTGGGCAAGCTCTGCTATGACTGCACCGAAGCCGTTCTCAAGCTTGGCTTAAAGTTCGATTACGGTCATTTCTGGGAGGACATATGCTTTAAGACCGGACCATTACTGAGGCCGTCAATCTTCCGCGAGCTTGTAGGCCC
>JAFPYA010000081.1 GCA_017412445.1 Clostridia bacterium | reverse complement strand
GGGTGCCGCGCCTCAAATCTTTGATTTGAGCCGTGGCAGTCGCAAAGCGACCGATTTTGTCAAAGACAAAATCGCCTCTCAATTCACCCCCGAACCGCGCTTCGCGCCCTCAAGGGGAAGCCTTTTGGCAATCCCCCACTCAATTCCTCCCCGTCCAAATTCTTAAAATCCGTTGACAGGAATGTTATATTAGAGTATAATTACGACACTTTGATTATCGGAGGTAGGTTTATGAACGATTTTATCGAGGTTTACGCCCGCATTATTGGTTTTTTCAGCGGTGCCATGATCTTCGTATTACTGGGACTGGTGGTGCTGATGATAGTGGCGTGGTGCTTCATATTCAAAAAGGCCGGCGAAGCGCCCGGCAAGCTGTTCATTCCCGTGTACGGACAGTATCTCATGTACAAAATTGCCGATTGCGGCGCTCTGTTCATAGCGAACATAGTCGTCGGCGTAGCGGGCAGTATAATCATATCGATAATCGGAACGGCCGGCACCGAAACTTACTACTACGGTTACTACTCCGGCAGCTACCTGACTGACGGCGCGAGAATTGGTATAATCGTGATCTACGCGTTTATTATGATATTTGCGTTGGTGTGCAACATCATATTCAGCGTGCGCCTCGCGCGCGGCTTCGGCAAAGGCGGCGGCTTCGCGGTGGGACTTATATTCTTAAACCCGATATTCATCTGCATACTCGCCTTCGGCAGCGCGCAGTACTTATACTACTCGTCCTACTCCCTCAGAAACGCGCCCGTAAGGTGGATTTGCCCCGTCTGCGGCCAGCACAACTCACCCTACGCCGCCGTATGCGAAAAATGCGGCACGAACAAGCCGATACAAAATATTTAAGACAAGCCTGAGGCAAAAGGGAGGCGCTTCGTTATGAAGCGCCTCCCTGTCAGTTTGATGTGCCCACCCGCAGTGTAAGTGGAAAGGCGCCACCTCATCAGTCAGCCATGCGGCTGACAGCTTCTCGCCTGCGGGCTCGGTCACGGTTCGGCTCTTGACGTCCACTGGACGTCAATTCACCCCCGAACCGCGCTTCGCGCCCTCCAGGGGAAGCCTTTTGGAGAGCCTTCCCCTGGAGGGGAAGGTGGCCGAGCGTAGCGAGGTCGGATGAGGTGGCGCCCTCTTTTATCTTATTTATTTCGCAAACTTCCTGCTCAGCATCTCGCAGCCTATTATGCAGGCGCCGCCGATCAGGAAGGCGATTATGCCGCCCAGGCTGATTACCGCGCTCCAGCCGGGGAAGACTGAGAGTATCGAGCCTGTTACGAAGCCGAGGATGGCGCTGTAGGCGAGCTGGCTGTGCTTTGAAAGCAGCCACTTTATGAGCTTTGCGCAGAAGATGAGGCCTATCAGGCAGCCGATGCCAAAGGGCAAAAGCGTGATTATGTCAAGGTTTGCAATCGCGTCCATCACCTTTTGGTACTGACCCAGCATCACCATAACCAGCGAGCCCGATATGCCGGGTATTATCATAGTGGCGCAGGCGATGGCGCCGTACACCACGTTCAGCAGCAGCGCCCAGACGCTGTGGTCGGGGGTATAGGCGGGCTTTTCGCCTGATGTGGGCGCGGCATCTGAGACGTTTGCGTTCTCCTCGCCTGCGGCGGCAGACACGTTCTCCTCGCCTGCGGCCCCGGGCAGGACGTTTTCGGCGCCTGTATCGTCGCTGCCGGCTGCGGTTTCTGTCGTCTGAGCTTTCGCGGCCTCCCTTTCGGCCTTTATGCGCGCCTTTTCATCGTTGGCGCTCGAGGTGGCCATGAAGACCATCAGCGCCAGCACCAGCACAAAGGCGATGATGTACTGGGGCTTAATGTTCAGCTTTTTGTCCTTTCCGAACGCCGCGCTTTTGAATATGCCCGGCACGGAAAACACTATTACGCCTATAAAGAACATCTGGGTTATCTCTTTATGCTCGTTTAAGAGCTTGCTCATAAGCATGCCGAATACGAATATGGCTATGCCCATGCCCACGATTATGGGCAGGAAGAACTTCCACTCGGTCTTTATCTTGTGGCGGAAGTCCGTGATAATGCCTATTATGCGCTCGTACACGCCCAGCACCACCATAACGGTGCCGCCGCTCACGCCCGGGATTACGTTTGCAAAGCCGAAGAGTATGCCCACGAACACGCGGTAGAATATGCTGCCTATTGAATTTTCGTTTTTGGTCGCCTGCATTTTTATGTCCTCACATGTGATTGAATTTTACGGTTGTGTCGGTTTTATCAAATAAGCTCCCGTCAAGGCCCATATTTTCGCTCTCTATTTCGCCGTCCTGAGAGTCGCAGGGGTCGGAGCGCATAAAGCGCTTTGGCACCTCAAAATCTGCGCCGTAGACGCGGTTGGCCACCATCCTGAAGGGGTCGAGGTTGCCAAAGAAGAAATTGCGCTTGATTTCGTCCTCCTGCCGCGCGCCGCCTCCGCCGTATGAGGGGTCGGCAAAGAGCCAGCCGAACCCGTCCGTCCAGAACTGCGCCCAGTCGTGGTCGCCGGTGGAGAACCTGTCCACCGTGAGGCCGCTTTGCCAGCGGGCGGGTATGCCCAGTATGCGGCACAGGGTGATGAACAAAAGCGCCTGTATGCCGCAGTCGCCCTTCATGTTGAGGGCGCAGTACTCCGCCTGACGGTCGATGAGCACGTAGGGGCGCATGAAGGAGTATTTTACGTTGAGGGTGATGTAGTCGTAAACCCTTTTCGCCATGTACAGCGGGCGCGTTTCGTCCCCCGCTATCCATTTTGCCAGCTGCTTTAAGTAGGGCGTAAAGACGATGTTGGGGTACTGCTCGCTTAGGTCCTCCCGGGTAGGCGCGGGCACGTCAGGGTAGGCGAGGTGCGGCTTTTCCTCAAGGGGGCGCACATAGTTGATTACCGATGAGTATGAAAACTCGACCTCAAAGGGGCGGTTTTCGTCCAGATGACGCTTAAAGCACACCGCGCGCTGAGCGGCGGCAGGCGAAGAGACGACAGCGTCCGCGTCGCAAACGATTTTTATGTCCTTTTCCCTCTGCTGGGCGCTGACAGCCGGCACGGGAATGTGGGCAAGGTACGCGCCGGGCTTAAACGCCCCGTCTTCGATTCTGAGCGAGCTTTTGACAGTGAATTCGTAGCCCACGCAGCCTTTTTCGCTTATCTCCTCAAAGAAGGGCTTAAAGGCCGTGCCGTCGTCGACCTCCTCCTTTTTGTCCAGCGAGCGCGCGCCTATCTCGGGGAAGGTCTTTATAAGCGTGGAGCAAAAGGAGCTCAGGTACCTTTTTTCGCCGTTATAAAAGATGTAGTCCACCATGCCAATCTTTTCAAAGGCATCCAGCTCCTTTTCCTCAAAGTCCCTTATGCGCCTTTTGCAAAGCGCCACGGCCCCGCTTCGGTCGTATATGAAGCGCTTGAGCCACCTTGAGAGCGTAAGCTTTTCGGTGTAAAGCCTCTCTTTCATTATGGGCGAAGTGCGTTTGTCGCTCAGGCGCGCGTCTATAAGGTCATTGAGCAGGTCGAACCTGCCGCTCATTTTTGCGCGCATGAGGTCCTCGGGCAGATCGAAGGCCAGCGAAACATAATTGAAGCTCACTTTACTTTTCCTCCCTGTGCACGGAGCGGTAGCTGGAAAAGCCCTCGGGGTAGCGCCGCCTGAGCTTTTCTATGTTGTTTGAAAGCACGTCCTCAAGCTCGAGACCCAGCGCCTCACAGCTCTCGGCCAGATACCACGCCACGTCGCCCAGCTCCTCTTTGAGCCTGTTTACGTCCAGCTCGTGGCCGTGGAACAGGTGCTTTTTTACTATGTCTATGGTCTCCCCCGCCTCGCCGCACAGCCCCATCACGCCGTTTTCGAGCATTTCCCTTTGAGTGAGGCGCTTGTTTGAGGTCACCATTGCGAGGCGCTGATATTCGTTAATGGTCATTGCTTAAGCCCGTCTCCTTCATTATTCTTTGGGCGGCGAAATATGACGCCCTGCCGCTTTCACAGTTGCCCAGGTCCTCAAGGTGCTTTTTCACCTTTTCCGCGTACGCGCCTTCGTCAAAGCGCTCAATATTGCTTACAAGCTCGTCGTTGTTCCGGCTTAAGGGGAACGGCCAAAGATGTATGTCTGTGTAAAAGTCCCTCTCAAGCGAATACTCCTTTAAGTCCGGCGCAAAGAGGAACACCCTCTTGTTTGCAAGCGCGGCGTCCCATATGGACGAGGAGTAGTCGGTAATCAGCGCGTCGGATATAAGCAAAAGCTCCTGCATGTCGCTGTACAGGCTTAGGTCGAGGGCGCCCTTGCTCGCTATGGACTGATCTTTAAACATGCTCACGTGGTGGCTTCGGTAGCCCATGACCCACTGGCCTCCAAAGCGTTTTTCAAGCGCACTGAGCACCCTTTCGTAATCGAGCCCCGGGGCGTGCACCTTCGTGTCCTTCCGGTAGGTGGGGGCAAAGAGGCACAGGCGCACGCCCCTGGGGACGCCGGCTCTGGCGCGTATATCTTCAAGCGCTTCATTATCCGGCGGACAGAGCATTATGTCGTTTCGGGGCATGCCGTACTCGTACACCTCGCCGCGATAGTCAAACGCGTCCCTTATCACGTGTTGGGTAAAGAACGTGCAGCCGGAGAGGAACAGATCCGTCCTGCCCTCGCGCATCCTTGTGTTGATGCGCTCTATAAGGGGCATGTCCACGTGCCTGCCCACCTTTTTGTATGCGCCGCTGCCGTGCCAGGTCTGAATGAAAAACTGGCTTTTTCTTCTTGGGAGCGAGGGCTTGTAGTACGTGTTTGTGACCACCACGCGGGCTGTCAAAGCGAATTTTATAAACTCCCGGGTCTTTGTGCCTATCACCCTTATGCCCTCTTTTTCGAGGAAGCGGAAGTCCTCGGGATGCCTGAACGCCCAGCCGATTTCGACTTTGTCGCCCGCTAAGCGCTTAAGCTCGCGGCTTATGTAGCGCGGGCTGCAGGAGTACTGCTTTTCCATGTAGGAGGAAAACAGCACGCGGTTTTTTTTGACGGGCAGGAGCTTAAGCGGCTCAAGACACAGCCGTATAACGCCCGACGCCGCGGTCTTTCTTAAAAGGTTCAGGTTTCTTTTTATGTTCATATGTCCACGTTCAGGCGGGCGCGCACAAAGTCGTTTACGCGCTGGGCGGCCTCCGGCCAGTCGGGATGAGTGGCGAGCATTTCCACAGATTTAAATGGGGCGTTGGGGGCTTTTAACAGTATGCGGCGCGCGCCGTAGCTGAGTGTCCGGGCGTTTGAAGCGCAGGAAGAGCACACGCAGCCGCCCCTTAAAGCGTCAAAGCGCATTTCCGCCTCCAGCGCGCTTTTGCCGCACACGGCGCAGCGGTCGGCTATGGGGGCGATGCCCTCGATTTTCAATAGCTTCATAAGAAACATGGCGTTAAGCAGCCTGATATCCGTTTGGGTATAGGCAAGGTAGCTCAGCGCCTGAAGCGCGAGGTCGAACTTCTCATGCGCAGGCTCGTCCTCTACGCTCGTTTGCTCCAAAATCCTCAGCCACTTCGCGCCCTGAGTGAGGCGGTCGATGTCCTGCCTCAGGGGATAAAAGCCGTCCGTCACCCTGCACTGGGTGACCGTGAAGCGCTCGTGGGCGAAATAAAGCTGATACTGCCCGCACACGAAAGGCTCGGCCGCGTTTATAAGCTCGCTTTTGGGGCGGCGGCAGCCGCGCACCACCGCCTCCACCTTGCCGCGCTCGGCGGTGAGCAGGGTTATCATGCGGTCGTAGTCGCGGTAGGCGGCGTGCCTCAGAACCAGCGCGGAGACGTTTATGCTGCCGGTCAAGGTCTATTCCTCGCGGATGTAGCCCAGCGTGCGCAGATCCTCCTTGCGGTTGCGCCAGTCCTCGCGCACCTTTACCCAGAGGCGCAGCATCACCTTTGTGTTAAGCAGCTTTTCTATGTCGTACCTCGCCTCGGAGCCGATTTTTCTCAGCATCGCGCCCTGCTTGCCTATTATCACGGATTTATGCGAGGCCTTTTCGCAGTATATGGTCGCGTTTATTTCGGTCAGTGTGTCGCTTTGCTTTTCTATGCCCAGCATCTCAACGCCCACGCCGTGGGGAATCTCCTCCTTGAGGTTCCTTAGCGTCTTTTCGCGTATTATCTCGCTTATGAGCACGCGCTCGGGCTGATCGGTTATCATGTCGTCCGGGAAGTACTCCGGGCCGTAGGGCAAGGCGTCCCTGAGCAGCTTAAACAGAAGGTCTATGTTTGTGCCCTTGAGCGCCGATACGCTGACCACCTGATCAAACATGCTCACGTCCAGCTCCTTAAGGCGCGGCATGAGCTTTTCGGGCGTTACGGCGTCGGTTTTGTTTATCACGAGGAACCTGGGGCACTTTTCGTCCTTGACGCGGTTCATTATCTCTATGTCGCCCTTGCCTATAAAGCCCGCGTCCACCACCACCATTATAGCGTCCACGCCGTCCTTGGCGTCCTCGGCCTCCCGCACCATGAATTCGCCAAGGCGCGTGCGCGGCTTGTGTATGCCGGGGGTGTCCACGAACACTATCTGGGTGTCGCCCCTGTGGCAGATGCCCAGCGCCTTTTGGCGGGTGGTCTGCGCCTTGTCGGAGACGATGGCCACCTTTTCGCCCACCATGCGGTTCATTATGCTGCTTTTGCCCACGTTCGGGCGGCCGAGTATGGCCACAAAGCCGCTCTTGAGCTTGTTTTCGTTCTTTTCCATATTATTAAACTCCCAGATCCTCGGGCCCGAAGGATTCGGGCAGAAGCTGGCTCAGCTTCATCATCTTCCACTCGACCTCTTTGCCGCCGACCCATATCTGCATGTCGCAGGACTTGAATTCGTTCATCACCTGACGGCAGATACCGCAGGGCCAGGCGTAGCCGCTGTCGCAGGAGATGTATATGCTTTTGAACCTGCGGTTGCCCTTTATTATGGCGTTTGAGGCCGCGCACCTCTCGGCGCAGATGGTCGCGCCCAGCGACGCGTTTTCAAAGTTCGCGCCCTGAAAGACCTCGCCGTTTTCACAAACGAGGCACGCGCCCACGCGGAAATGCGAATAGGGCGAATATGAGTATTCGAGCGCCTCTATGGCAAGACGTTTGTAATCTTCGTGTGTCATTGTGTTTCCCCTTGTGTTGCTGTATTTTATTTGAAAATCTCTATTGCCTTCATTACCTGCTTTTCGCGCTCTCGCATTTCGGCTTTGTCGCCTTCGGTCATGTGGTCGTAGCCGCACAGGTGCAGGGCGGCGTGGCAGGTGAGGTAGGCTATCTCCCTTTTTAAGCTGTGGCCGTACTCAGAGGCCTGCTCGCGGGCGCGCTTTATGTTGAGCGCGACGCACCCTACATAATAGCCGTCCCCCGCGGGGTCGTAGCAGCGCCTGAGCAAATCCATAGCGCCGTGCAGCTTTTTTCCATCGGGATAGCTTATCTCGGGGTAGGAGAGCACGTCGGTCACGCTGTCCACGCCCCGCGTGTCGCGGTTCAGGGCCTGTATCTCCTCATCCCCAACTATAGTAAGCTCCAAAAAGGCGTGACAAGCGCCCTCGGTTTCCAGCGCCGCCTTCGCCGCGGCCTGAATGTACTCATCCGCGCCCTCGGGCAAAAGCCCGTTTTCGTCGTATATTATAACCCGGTTGTCGGTCAATTCTGCTTTTCCTCCGCCGTGTCCGGCCTGGAATTGAGCTCCTCCTGATGCTTTTTGGGTATATCCACGTTGGGGTACTCTATACGCTCGTGGAAGGCGCCGCTGAGCACCGTGATGAAGGCGTTTTCTATCTTGCTTATGTCGCTGAAGGAGATGTCGCAGTCGTCCAGCTGGCCGTCGTCTATCTTCTGGCTGATGAGCTTGTCCACCATGTCGCGCACCCTGTCCTTGTCGGGGTTCTGTATGGAGCGCGTGGCGGCCTCCACGCTGTCGGCCAGCATCACTATGGCCTCCTCGCGGGTATGGGGCTTGGGGCCGGGATACCTGAAGTCGTCCACGTTGGTGTCCGCGTTTTCGCTTAAGGCCTTGTTGTAGAAGTACACAACCGGCGTGTCGCCGTGGTGGGTAAGGGCGATGTTCTTAATCTCCTCGGGCATGCGCATGTCCTTTAGCAGCTGCACGCCGTCCTTCGTGTGGGCGGTGATTATGGCCGTGGATACGCGGGGATCGGTGCGGTCGTGGGGGTTGTCGCCCATCTGGTTTTCGGTAAAGTAAGAGGGGCGCATGAGCTTGCCTATGTCGTGGTAGTACGCGCCCACCCTGGCCAGCAGGCTGTTTGCGCCCACCTCCGCCGCGGCGGCCTCGGCGAGGTTGGCCACGATTATGGAGTGGTGGTACGTGCCGGGCGCTTCAAGCAGCAGTCTCCTCAGAAGCGGGTGGTTCGGGTTGCTGAGCTCGATTAAGCGCGTGGTGGTGATGGCGTTGAATACAGCCTCAAACGCCGGCATCACCGCTATGCAAATTACCGCAGAGCCCGGGCCGCCAAGGCCGTAATACAATGCCATGTAGAGTGAATCTCTTATGTTCGAGGTGCCCATTATGTTTATTGAGAACGTGGTCACAATGCTGGTCACTCCCGCGGCCACGCCCGCAAGCAGCACGCCCAGGCGCGACTGCTTTTTTTTGATCATCCTGAGTGCAACGCAGCCGCTCACAAAGCCGCTTATTATCATGGTAAAGGAGCTCAGCTCAAAGAAGCTGCCGGTAGAGCCCGAAAGCATCGAGGCCACAACGCACAAGGGCAGGTTTATAAACAGCGCGGTTCGCATGTTGACAAGCAGCGCTATAATGAATATCGCGAGCGTGACCGGCATAATGTACACGTTGTTGTTGCCAACGGTTATCTCTATCTGCTTTGTAAGCTCGCACACCAGCAGGGTTATTACGCAGGCGATTGAGATTATCAGCAGCTTTTTGGGGCTTTTGTATATATCCCTCTCAAACATGTAGAGGTAAAGGATGATCGAGGCTATCAGCGTAAACAAAAGCAGGCCGATTCCGAAATACAGCCAGAAGTCGATTTCGCTTTCGTTTATAAGGCCCAGCGTCTCCATCATGGCGTACTGCGCCTCGGTGATGGGCTCTCCGTCAGAGACGATGACCTGACCTGTGACGTACTTGACCACGGTCGCCTTTTCGCGCGCGGCCTGCCTCAGCGCCTCGGTGTCCGCCTCGTCGTAGTAGACGTTGTAGTTTACGTATTTCTCGACGGGCAGCATGTATATGAGTATCAGCTCGTCGTTTTCGCTTACATCCTTGAGCTCCTCGAGTATGTACTGCTTTATCTCGCTCACTTCGTCGGGGAAGATCTCAAAGCCCATATACCCTTCCACGCTGTTTAAGCAGATGCCGTAGAGCTCCTGAATGTCGTTTGGCTTTGCCTTGGCTACGGTTTCAAGCTGCTCCAGGGTGATTTCAAGCTGGGTCGGGGCGAGCTTTTCGTTTATGTACTTAAGATTATCCTCGCTTACGGGCTGAGAGCTGTCGTCCCTCGAATCCAGCATCACCTTGATCTCGCTTACGGCGTCCAGAAACAGGCGCGTGCCGTTTACGGCCTCGTCCTTCTTTTCGCTTATAGTGCCCACGTACTTTTTGACCGGGCTGACCTTGGCGACCTCGTTGTCCTGATTGCGCCTGGTGGTGATTTCGTCAACTATCTCCTTGGTCGCCTTTATAATCGTGGGCGCGGGATCGCCCACCTTTATGTCGTACTGGGAGGGCGTGATGGAGAATGCGAGCAGCACATACACCACCATAAACGTAAGCAGGGCTATAAGAAAGCGAATAAGCTTCTTGGCCTTCTCCGGCTTCTTAACGCCCGATTTTTTAATTTTTGACGCGCCGTTTGTCTTGTTCACGCCTATTCCTCCCAATATAAATCACATGCGGCCGTGTTTTTCGTAGGCCTTTACTATCGCCTGCACCAGCTCGTGGCGCACCACGTCCTTGTGGGTCAGGTTCACTATGGCTATGTCGTCCACGCCCTTCAGCACGTCCACGGCCTCAACGAGGCCGCTCTTTTTGCCAAGCGGCAGGTCTATCTGGGTCACGTCGCCGGTTATGACCATTTTGGAGTTCATGCCCATGCGGGTAAGAAACATCTTCATCTGTTCGCTGGTGGTGTTCTGCGCCTCGTCCAGAATAATGAAGGCGTCGTTTAAGGTCCTGCCGCGCATGTAGGCAAGGGGCGCGACCTCGACGGCCTGCTTTTCCATGAGCCTTTGGAACGCCTCCGCGCCCATCATCTCGTTTATCGCGTCGTAGAGCGGGCGCAGGTAGGGGTCCACCTTCTGCTGAAGGTCGCCCGGCAGGAAGCCCAGCTTTTCGCCGGCCTCCACGGCGGGGCGCGTGAGGATTATGCGCTCAATGTCCTTGTTTTTGAGCGCCACCACGGCCATAGCCACGGCGAGGTAGGTCTTGCCCGTGCCGGCGGGGCCTATGCCGAAGGTGCAGGTGTTTTTCTTTATGGCGTCCACGTACCTCTTCTGCCCCAGCGTCTTGCACTTTACCTGCCTGCCCTTGTAGGTGATGGCGATAACGTCGCGCATTATCTCGCTTATCCTGTCGGCGTTGCCCTCGCCCGCAAGGTCGATGGCGTAGCGAATGCGCGTGGCGTCTATGCTGTCGCCCTTTTTGATTATCTCAAGCAGCTTTTCTATGGTGAGCCGCGCTACCTCGACGTTCCTCGGGTCGCCCTTTAAGGTTATCTCGGTGCCGTGGGCAAATACGCTTATGCCCAGCTCCCTTTTGATGAGCTCTATGTTTTCGTCGTTTAAGCCGAAGAGCGAAATAAAGCAGTCGCTGTCCTCTACCTCTATAACGCGGCTGATTTCGCCGGTGTACTCGGTTTTTACCGCAGTAGTTTCGATATTTTCGTTTACGTTAGTGCCTTCCAAGCTGCGTCTCCTTTATTATGTGCGTTATTGCTTTTTGCCCCTGCTCATGCTTACAACGCCGCGGGTCACGCTGTCGTTTATGTCGGAAAGGGATTCCGAGAGCATGCGCCTCTGCTTTGCAAGCTCGTCCTTTACGGCGCTTTCGTTTTTATTAAGCGCCTCGTCCATGTGGCTTTCTGCTTCATTCAGCTGATCGCTGAGCTCCTGCACGCGCTTTTTGAGCTTCAGGGTAACAATCAGCATTATTGCCGTAAGCGCGGGCGCTATAATCATCAGCGCCACGAGCACGAGGGTGATTGCCGAATCCAGATCCATTGGCCGCCTCCGTTTGCAATATAAAATCTCATACTATATTATACACCAAAATTTCAAAATTACAAGCGTTAGCATTAAATCAGGCTTTTGCAATAAAAGGGCGCACGAGGGCGCGCGTATGATTAAAAGAGAAATATTAAGCTCAGTTTAAGCCATACTCGTTTCTTTTTTGATTCTTCTACACTTTATCCACAAGTTTCACCTGCCAAATACTTGATTTTAAGCCCGGAATCTGCTATTATTTATAAAGTTATCCACAATATGAACAGGCCGTGTTTTGCACAGGCCTGTGTTGAAAACATTTTTCCGTCGTAAAGGGAGCGTAAGGATGGACATAGAGCAGGCAAACAAGTGCTGGCAAAGCATGCAGCAGGTGCTTTTGGATCAGCTGGGACAGGTGAGATACGACACGTGGTTCAAATCCCTCAAGGTCTACTCCACCGACAACAACACGCTGGTGCTTCACTGCAAAGACAAATTCGTGGTGGATTTTGTAAATCAGCGCTACAAAAACACGCTGTTCTATTTGTCTTACCCCCATTTCGGCGTAGATTTTGCAAACATAAAGATACTCACCGACGACGAGCTTGAGCAGTACCAAAGGCAATTGGACGCCTCGCGCCTGAACCCCAGATACACCTTTGACAGCTTTATAGTGGGTCAGGCCAACCGCATGGCACAGGCCGCCAGCATGGCCGTGGCGGAGTTTCCGGGCACGGAATACAATCCCCTTTTCATATACGGCGGCGCGGGGCTTGGCAAAACGCACCTGATTACCGCCATAGCCAACTACGTCCTTATGAACAACCCCAAGGCCGTAATAGAGTTTTCAAACGCCGAGAAGTTCACAAACGAGGTGGTCGAGGCCATAAGGAGCAAGCACACCCAGGAACTGCGCAGCCGCATGAGAAACGTGGACATGCTCTTTATAGACGACATACAGTTTCTGGCCAACCGCACCGCCACTCAGGAGGAGTTCTTCAACACATTTAACGAGCTCTACAGCGCAAGAAGGCAGATAGTAATCACCTCCGACCGTCCGCCGGACGAAATCGCCACCCTCGAGGAGAGGATGACCTCCCGCTTCAAAAGCGGCATAGTGGTGGACATAGGCAAGCCCGACATAGAGACCCGCATGGCGATACTCAGAAGCAAGGCCGCAAGCGAAAAAATAGACATAAGCGAGGAGGCCGTGAGCCTTATCGCAGAGAGCATAGACACAAACATAAGGGAGCTTGAGGGCTGCCTTACCGCGGCGAGCCTGATGGCAAAGCTCGAAAACTCGCCCTCTGTCACCGCGCCCATAGTCCTTATGTCCCTAAAGGACAAAAAGGCGCAGCCGGGCAGGAGGATAACGCCCGAAAAGATAATAGAGGCCGTGGCAAAAAGCTATCACGTGGACCCGAAGGACATACTTTCCCCGGTAAGGAGCCGCGAGTTCACTGTGCCGCGCCAGCTGGCAATATACCTGACCCGCGAGATGTGCGGCTTTTCCACCACGAAGACAGGCGAGGTGTTCAAACGCGACCACTCCACCGTAATGCACGCCTGCAAAAAGACCGAGCAGATGCTTGAGGATTCGCTTATGTTCAAGATAACCTGCGAACAGATACGCGGGGAGCTGGGCGCAAAGTAGCTTAAGGCGGCAACAGAGCCGTTTGGGAGACAAAAGCGCTTTCCACATTTTGTCTTCCTCTGTCCACAATGGTATCCACAGGGCAGAAGCGCCTGAAATCAGGGCGAAAAAGGGCTTTTCCACAGTTTCCACCGGTTCTATTTATTACTACGGTTTTTAAATAATATATACTACTATTCTACTGTGAGGGGCACGCCCCGGCGCGTGCGGGGAGGAACGAAAAATGAAATTCAGGTGCAATTCGAGACAACTGACCGAGGCCATACAGACCGCAATAAGGGTGATGGCCGTAAGGACGCCCATGGAGATACTTGAGGGCATACTGCTCGACGCGGACGAGAAGGGCCTGAGCGTCACCGCATCCGACGGCAACATGACCACCGTGTGCCGCGTGGACGCCGAAATAGAGACCGACGGCGCGGTGCTTCTGCCCGGCAGGCTCTTAAGCGAGGTGGTAAGAAGGCTGCCCGACGGCGTCATAGACGCGTCGCTCAGCAACCGCTTCGTGCTCACCATCCGCTGCGAGGGCAGCCGCTTCAACATCACCGGCCGCGACGCCGAGGAATATCCCCTGCCCGAGGAGGGCGGGTACCTGAACACCCTCTCCCTCCCCCAGCCGCTTTTAAAGGAAATGATACACCTGACCTCCTTTGCCGTGCCGCTTGAGGATCAGAGAGTGATACTCACCGGCGGCTACCTCAACATGGAGAAGGGCGACATAGACATGGTGGGCCTGGACGGCTTCCGCATGGCGGTAAAGAGCGCAAAGATAAGCGACGTCACCTCCGCCGCCAAGGCGATAATCCCCTGCAAGGCGCTGGACGAAATAGAAAAGCTGATGAGCGACGACGAAAACAGCTTCGTCACGCTCTCCTTTGCCCACTCAAGGCTCAAAATAGAGTGTGGCGGCACCCGCTTTTACACCTCCCTCATAGAGGGCGAATACATAGACTACCACAGGGTCATGCCCGCGGGCTTCAATATAAAAGCCAGGGTGAACGCGCAGGAGTTTTCGGGCTGCGTGGAAAGGGCGGCGCTGATTGCAAGGGGCAGCCGGAACAACCTTATCCGCTTTGAAATAGGCGACGGCGCGATAGTTATGAGCGCAAACAGCGAAAACGGCGACGTGCGCGAGGAGCTCAAGGCCGACATAGACGGCGAGGATCTGACCATCTCCTTTAACGTAAAGTACTTAAGCGAGCTGGCAAGGGTGATTACGGGCGACGAGCTCATACTCAAGTTTGGCTCCTCGGTCTCCCCCTGCGTCATAACCCCCGCGGGCGACGACAGCTTCACCTGCCTCATACTCCCGGTCAGAACAAATGTTTGACGACAAGGACACGATAGCCGCCGTTGCCACCTCAAGGGGCGAGGGCGGCATAGCCATAGTTCGCGTAAGCGGAGACAGGGCGCTCGAAATAATGAACGCGGCCTTTAAGCCCCGCGTTAAGGGCGCCGCCTTTTCCCACGGCAAAATGCTCTACGGAAGCGCGGTAAGCAAGGACGGCAGAGAGATAGACGAGGTCATGGCCGTGTGCTTTTTCGCGCCCAAAAG
The DNA here is from genome assembly GCA_017412445.1 of Clostridia bacterium. Classification (GTDB taxonomy): domain Bacteria; phylum Bacillota; class Clostridia; order Christensenellales; family Aristaeellaceae; genus RUG14130. The sequence goes on along the minus strand of JAFPYA010000081.1, from coordinate 4,200 downwards.
CTACACCCGCGAGGACGTGGGCGAAATCCACACCCACGGCGGCATTTCGGCCCAGCTGGTGCTTGAAAGGCTGATAGATTTGGGCGCGCGCCCCGCCGAAAGGGGCGAATTCACCTACCGCGCCTTTTTGAACGGCAGAATAAGCTTAGACAAGGCCGAGGCGGTGATGAGCCTTATCTCCGCCAAAAGCAGAGCAGCGCAAAGAAGCTCCCTGAGAAACCTGACAAGCGGCTCGTCCTCACTGATAGGCAGGGCGCGCTCAAGGCTCATGGAGCTGGTGACGCTGATAGACGCGGCTGCGGACTTTCCCGAGGAAATAGACGAGGACGTGACCAGGGACAGGATAGTTTCGGAAGCAAAACAAATCCTTGCCGACATAAAAAGATGCGCCGACCCCAGATACGTAAAAATAATGGAAAAGGGCGCGAGCGTGGTGATCGCGGGCAAGCCCAACGTGGGCAAAAGCTCGCTTATGAACGCGCTGCTTTCCTTTGAGCGCTCGATAGTTACCGACATTGCGGGCACCACCCGCGACACAATAAACGAAAGCGCCTCAATACGCGGCATAAGCGTGACCCTGACCGACACCGCGGGCATACGCGAAACCGGCGACGCGATTGAAAAAATGGGCGTCACCCGCGCCGAAAAATGCGTGGACGAGGCCGACTGCGTGCTGCTTGTGCTGGATTCAAGCGGCGAAATAGAAAAAGAGGACGAAAAGCTGCTGTCCAAAATGGACGACAGGTTCATACTTGTTGCCAACAAGGACGACATAAGCAAAAACGAAATCGAGGGCGCAATCAGGATAAGCGCGCTTACGGGCGAAGGAATAAGCGAGCTTACGGACGCGATATACCGGAAAATTTCGCCCGGCGAGGACGACGAAAAGCTTTTGACCTTAAGGCAGACCGAGGCCGCAAGGCGCGCACAAGCCTGCCTTGAGAGGATGATAGCTTTATCAAGCGAAACAGAGCTGGATTTAATGCGCGAGGATCTGACTGACGCGCTGAACATCCTTGGCGAAATCACCGGCGAAAACATAACAGAGCAGGTAATAGACGGCATATTTGAAAGGTTCTGCGTGGGCAAATGAGCGTAAACCATTCCGGCCACAGGCAGCGGCTCAAGCGGGCGCTCAGCGAAAACGGGCTTATGAGCTTTTCGCCCCACGAGGTGATAGAGCTCATGCTCTACACCGCCCTGCCCCGAAGGGACGTAAACGAGCTTGCTCACAGGATAGACGACGCACTTGGCGGCGTGAGCGGGCTTATGCGCTCGGGCATGGACGAGCTTACGGGCATAGGCTTAAGCGAGCACACCGCGCAGGTGCTTTTGGCCTTTTCAAGCGCGGTAAAGAGCTACAAAAACGCTGGAAGCGTCGAAAAAACGCGCATACTCAACCGCGGCGACTTGAGCGCGCTGAAGGAAACCGCATCTCGCGACATGCACACGCTGGTGCTTCTTAACGCGGCCAGAGAGGTTATATTTGTGTCCTTTCTTCCGGAGAGCGGAATAGAGCGCTTTATCGCCGAAAGGGCGCTGATATACGACGCGGCGGAGGCCATGGTATTGCCCGCGCGCGAAAGGAAATTCGATCAATGCGCCGCGGCCTCGGCTGCTGAGGCGCTAAAGCTTATAGATGTATCATTCAGCCTGATTTAAGGAGGACAACAACATGACGGGCAGCTTCACACTTCCGGGCGAATCCGGCTACGAAAAGCTTACACTCGAGCTTCAGAAAAAATGGGGCGCGGACTGCATAAGGGACTCGGACGGCACGCAATTAAGCGACGAGATAACAGGCAGCGGCGTGCCCATCTACTCGACCATATGCCTGATAAGGAGCATAAACAGCTGGGCCAGGGAGCACACGGAGTTTCTGCAGAGGAATTTCCTCATGTCAAAGCCCGTGATGGCCGAAGGCGGCACGGTCGAAATCAGGCCGCTTCAGGGCTACTTTACCCAGCAGTTCATTATAAACCCCGACGACCCCGTGTCGCTCTGGCAGGTATATGACAGGACGAGCGGGCGCGAGCATACCGACTGGGACTGGGACGGCGAAAAGGTCACTGTCAGAAACGCCTGTCCCTACCACCTCTACACGGTCAACTTCCTTGCCACGCGCATCTGGGAAGAGATTTCCATGTACAACCACATAACCAACGACTGGGGCGACAGGGAGCACTTAATGGCGGTTGAGCCGCGCTACCCCGAGACGCAAAAGGCGCTGCTCGACTTCCTCGACGGCTGGCTTAAGGCCCATCCCCACACGGGCGTGGTAAGGCTCACCTCCATGTTTTACAACTTCACCTGGATATGGGGCTCGTCAAGCAGACAGCGCGACATACTTTCGGACTGGGGCAGCTACGATTTTACCGTAAACCCCGTGTCGCTTAGCGAGTTCGAAAAGGAATACGGCTACAAAATGACCTCCGAGGACTTTATAAACATGGGCAGGCACAACCCGACGCACAACCCGCCCACAAAAAAGCTTCGGGACTGGATAGAGTTTACCGGCAGGTTCGTAAGGAGCTTTGGCAGGCAGTGCGTGGATTTGGTGCATGCCTACGGCAAGAAGGCCTACGTGTTCTACGACGACAGCTGGATAGGCATAGAGCCGTGGAGCGGCCATTTCGGCGAGTTCAACTTTGACGGCCTGATCAAGTGCGTGTTCAACGCATTCGAGGCGCGCCTGTGCGCGGGCGTAAAGGAGGTCAAAATACACGAGCTCAGGCTGCACCCCTACCTCTTCCCCACGGGGCTCGGCGGAGAGCCCACCTTCGCCCCCGGCGGCCACCCAGAAAGGGACGCGCGGCGCTTCTGGGCGTGCGTAAGAAGGGCGCTGCTGAGAGTTAAGATAGACAGGATAGGCCTTGGCGGCTATCTGCATCTCACTCAGGGCTTCCCCGAGTTCAACGACGAGATCGCCCGCATAGCCGACGAATTCCGCCTGCTCAAGAGCCTGCACGAAAAGGGCGCGCCGTGGGTGAGCGGCATAAAGATAGGCATACTGCAGAGCTGGGGGAGTCTGAGAACCTGGAACTGCGCGGGTCACATGCACGAGCATCCCGAGCTTCCGCTGAACCACATACACGAGGCGCTGGCGGGCCTGCCGGTGGAGCTCAGGAGCGTGTCGCTTGAGGAGGTAAAGCAAAGCGGCGTACCCAAGGGCATAGACGTGCTCATAAACGCCGGGCGCGAGGGCGACGCGTGGAGCGGCGGCGATATATGGAAGGACGCCGACCTGAAAGCCAACATATACAAATTCGTGCTGAGCGGCGGCGGCTTCATAGGCGTAAAGGAGCCGGGCTGCGTGAGGAACGAAATGCGCGCCTTCGCCCTTGCGGACATACTGGGCGTGGATCTGGAGCAGGGCGCGACCATATGCAAGGGCAAGTACGCTTTCGATGTGACCAGGGAGCACTTCATCACCCGCGGCCTCCCCGCCCCCGCCTTCACAAACGCCACAAAGGGCGTGTACGCGCTGGACGGGGACACAAAGGTGCTTTACGCCGACGGCGATAACGTGACCGCGGCGGCCACGGAGCGCAAGAAGGGCAGGACGGTGTACTTAAGCGGCTTTAACTACGATTTCAACAACACCCGCCTCCTCTACCGCGCCATACTCTGGGCGGCGCATAAGGAAAGCCTTGAAAACACCTACGCCACCGCCAACCCCGCCTGCGAGTGCGCCTGCTTCGAGGAGAGCAATACGCTCATAGTAATAAACAACGCCGAAACCACCGAGACCACCAAGGTCTTCACCCCCAAAGGCGAATATGAATTCACCTTAGAGGGCGGCGGAACGAAGATAGTGACAATCTGAAAAAGAAGATATGCAAACCGCCCAAAATCCCCATAAATCAAGGGGTTTCGGGCGGTTTTACTGTTGATTTGTCGCTTGTTTGTCGCTTAAATCTGCTGAATGATACTTGATGATACTATTTGATATGCGACTATTTGTTTCCTTTTGCGCGGTTGTGGGTTGCGCATAGCATTGTGCAGTTGCTTATATCTGTTGCGCCGCCATTGCTCCACGCGGTCACATGGTCAGCGTCCATTTCGTTTATTTTGTATATGCGGGTTCGGTTGTTATCGTTACCCAACGCGCAAAGCGGGCAGTTTGAAACGCCTGCTTCTTTCGCTGCATTGGTCTGTTGCGCGTATTTCGTCCGTTTTACGTTATCGTCGAACATACGG
>JAFPYA010000080.1 GCA_017412445.1 Clostridia bacterium | reverse complement strand
TCTACGTCTCACAGCCCGACAATGGCGAGCAGGCGCTTGACATATGCGAAGCGCTGGTGAGAAGCGGCGCTATCGACGTTGTGGTCATCGACTCCGTGGCCGCGCTGGTGCCCAGGCAGGAGATCGAGGGCGACATGGGCGACAGCCACGTGGGCCTTCAGGCGAGGCTGATGAGTCAGGCCTTGAGAAAGCTGGCCGGCATAATCGCAAAGACCAACGCTTTGGCGATATTCATCAACCAGCTGCGCGAAAAGGTGGGCGTCATCTACGGCAACCCCGAGGTGACCACCGGCGGCAAGGCACTGAAGTTCTACGCCAGCGTCCGCATGGACATAAGAAAGAGCGAGCCCATAAAGGACGGCGGCAACGTGATAGGCAACCGCACCAAGATAAAAATAGTCAAAAACAAGGTCGCCCCGCCCTTCCGCAGCTGCGTGGTGGACATGATTTTCGGCGAGGGCATCTCCAAGGCCGCAAGCCTGCTCGAATTGGCGGTTGAGCACGACCTGATCAAAAAGAGCGGCGCATGGTACTCCTACGAAGGCAACCGCATAGGTCAGGGCAGGGAGAACACCGTGCAGTACCTCAAGGACAATCCCGACGTGTTCGATGCGCTGGACAAAAAGATACGCGAGGCGTTCACGAGCGGCCAGATGACGGCGCCCATGGACAGCGAGGAAATCGACGACGAGGACGACGAGGAGGAGGACGAGGAGTGAAAATCCTCGTCAGCGCCTTTGAGCCCTTCGGGGGCGAAAGCATAAACCCCGCGCTCGAGGCGGTCGCTTTGCTCAGGGACGCGGACGTGGTAAAGCTCACGCTGCCCGTGCGCTACGCTGAGGCCGCAAAAATAATATGCGCCGAAATCGACCGCCTCGAACCCGACGCCGTGATAAGCGTGGGGCAGGCGGGCGGGCGCGACGCGGTCACGCCCGAAAGGCAGGCCGTAAATGAGCGTTCCTCCGCCGCCCCCGACAGCGCAGGCAGGCTCTGCCAAGGCGAAAAAATCGACCCCGAGGGCGAGGACAGGCTTGAAAGCACTTTTGGTGCGGAGCAAATCGCCTGCGCAATAAATGCTTCCGGCCTGCCCGCGCGCGTGTCCGACAGCGCCGGCACATACGTGTGCAACGACGTGATGTATTCGGTATTGGCAAAGCTCAAACACAAAAAAGTGCCCGCGGGCTTTATTCACCTGCCGTTTTGCACCGGGCAGGCGACCCGTCACCCGGGCGCATTCACTATGGAAATAAGCGACATGGCAAGGGCGCTGGAAATCGCCGTTGCCACGGTTAAGCAAATCATCGCGGCGCAACAGTAGCGCGGGAGAAAAACAGCATGAGTCTCAGCGAAAGATTGAAACAGGGCATGCTGCTGTCCGACGGCAGCATGGGCGCGTTTTTGGGCGCGATGGGCTATCACAACGCCTGTCCGGACGAGCTGACCGTGACCGAGCCGGACGTAATCAAGGGCATACACCGCGCCTACCTTGAGGCCGGCGCGGACATAATCATAGCCGACTGCTTCGGCTCCACCGACCCCGTGCTCGCCCACAAAGGGCACAAGGGCAAGGCCGCTTTGTTCACTAAAGCCGCCGTGACGCTGGCGCGCGAGGCAGCCGGAGACAGGGCGCTGGTCGCCTGCGACATGGGGCCTACCGGCGAATTCATGCACCCCGTGGGGCGCTTCTCATTTAACGACGTGTACGGCTGGTTTTACGAGCAGGCGAGGGCGGCGAAGGAGGCGGGTGCTGACTTCGCCTTCATAGAGACCCAGACCGACCTCGCCGAGTGCCGCGCGGCGTGCCTTGCGGCGAAGGAGGCGGGGCTTGAGGTTATTGCCAGCTGCTCTGTAAACGAAAGAGGCCGGCTGCTCACGGGCGCGGACATACGCGCCTTTGCCGTGAGCCTCACCGCATCAGGCGCGACGGCCTTGGGCATAAACTGCTCGCTCGGCCCCGAACAGATGCTCGAAAGCGTTAAGCGCGTGCGCCTGGTCTCTCCCCTGCCCGTGGCAGTGCAGCCCAACGCCGGCCTGCCCGTGACGGACGCCGAGGGCAACGTGAGCTATCCCTTCACCCCCGAGCGGCTCGGGGAGGGCATGCGCGCGATAGTCGAAGCGGGCGCGAGCGTGATAGGCGGCTGCTGCGGCACCACGCCCGAGCACATAAGGCGGCTTAAGCCGCTTCTGACTCATCTGCCCGAATGCGTTTACGACGGCACAGAGTTCCTGTGCTCCGCGAGGGAATGCTTTAAGGCTGAGGACGCACTGTGCTCGCCCGAAAAGCTCTCGGACCCCGAGGACGCCTACGACGTGGACGAGGACACCACCGTCATAGAGATAGACGACGGCGACTTCGACGAGGAAGGTCTGCTGGAGCTCTCGGCAAACACCAAATTGCCTTTGCTGCTGAACGTCTCTGACGAGGCGGCGGCCGAGGCGCTGGTGCGCGCCTACCCCGGGCGCATGGCGATAAGGGGCAGCAGGGCGCTGTGTGAAAAATACGGCTCTTACGAGGTCGTCTGATGGACGTAAGGCTGCGCGAATTGCGCCAAAGCGACCTTGAGCCCATGCTCGAATGGATGAACGACCCCGAAACCGTAAAATATCTGGGCAGCGGCTTCATCCGCGGGCGCAGTGCCGAGAGCGTGCGCTATGAGATTGAACTGCGCTTAAGCGGGGACGTGCGCGGCGAAAGGTACGTGATAGAGGACGCCGAAACCGGGGAATATCTCGGCCAGTGCGACCTGCTTTTGCCCGACGACTTCGCCCGCACGGTGGAGGTCGCCGTAGTGATAAAGAAAAGCGCCTGGGGCAGGGGCGCGGCGAAAAAAGCCATGGAAAAGCTGCTCAAAAGGGCGTTTCTTGAGCTCGATTACAGGCGCGTGTACCTTTTGTGCGTAGACAAAAACCTGCGCGCCTTGAGCATGTACGAGCATTTGGGCTTTACGCGCGAGGGCGTGATGCGCAGGCACATGCTCTCGGGCGGCGAAATATGCGATGTGGTCATAATGGGTATGCTCAGGGAGGAATACCTCGCGCTTGACGGGGTCTGCCCTCCCGGGGAAGCCCGAAAGGCGGATATATAAATTGCTTAAATACATCAAAAAATACCTCTGGATAGGCCTGCTCGGCTCGCTTTTCATGGTGGGCGAGGTGCTTATAGATCTGCTTCAGCCCCGAATGATGGCAAACATAGTGGACAACGGCATACTCAAGGGCAACGAGTCGCTGGTGTGGAGCGTGGGGCTCAGAATGATAGGCGTGGTGGCGCTCGGCGGCACCTGCGGCATAATGAGCGGCGTGTGCGTGAACATCTGCGCCCAGCATTTCGGCAATGACCTGCGTAAGGCCTGCTTTGGCAGGATAATGAATTTCTCCTTCGAGCAGACCGACGATTTCACCGTGGGCAGCCTCATCACCCGCACCACCTCAGACGTAACTCAGGTGCAGAACATGGTGGCGCAGCTGATACGCGGCGGCGTGAGATGCCTGATGTTCTTTGTCGCGGGCAGCAGCTTCCTTTTAAGCATGAACGTGGCGTTCGGCCGCGTGCTGCTTTGTACCGCGCCGATAATACTTATTGAGATAGCGATAGTCGTAAAAAGGAGCGGCCCGCTGTTTTTGCTGCTTCAAAGGCGGCTGGACAGGGTGAACTCCGTCATAGGCGAAAACGTCGCGGGCGAGCGCGTGGTGAAGGCCTTCGTACAGGAAAAAAGTGAAATAAACCGATTTGAAAAGAGCAACGCCGAGCTCGTGGACACCCAGTTTAAGGTGCTTATCCTTTTAAGCTGGATGCGCCCCATAATGAACATCGTGCTGAACATCGCCACCGTGGCCGTGATATACATAGGCGGCAGGGAGGTGGCGGCGCGAAACATGGAGATAGGCGAGCTGATGGCCGCAATCACCTATCTCAGCCAGATACTCAACGGAATGATGATGCTGGCGATGATATTCCAGACCATCACGCGCGGCGTGGCCTCGGGCAAGCGCATAAAAGAGGTGCTTGCGTCGACGCCCGCGATCTCTGACGGCGGCATGATTGACGTGCCGCTGAGGGGCGGCAGCGTCGAGTTTAAAGACGTAAGCTTCGTCTACCCCGGCCACAGGCACGAGGTGCTGAAAAACATAAGCATAAAGGTAAATCCCGGCGAGACGTTTGCCATAATAGGCGCGACCGGCAGCGGCAAAAGCACGCTCGTAAAGCTGATTCCCCGCTTTTACGATACCGTAAAGGGCAGCGTGCTCATTGACGGCGAGGACGTAAAAAGCTACAGGCTCGAAACGCTCAGAAGCAGGATAGCCTTCGTGCTTCAAAAGAGCGAACTGTTCTCCACAACCATCAGGCAGAATATATTGATAGGCAAGGAAGGCGCAAGCAAAACCGAGACCGAAAAGGCCGCCCGCGCCGCTCAGGCCGAGGAATTCATTCTCGAGCAGCCGCAGGGCTACGACACCCCCGTGGCGGAGGGCGGCATGAGCCTTTCGGGCGGCCAGAAGCAGCGAATCGCCATAAGCCGCGCGCTGATAAAGGACGCGGAGATACTGGTGCTCGACGACTCCACGAGCGCGCTGGATCTGGGCACTGAGGCAAGGCTGTTCAAGGCCCTGGGCGAGGGCTACGGCAAGCTCACAAAGATAATCATCGCCCAGAGGATCGCTACCGTGATGCGCGCGGACAAAATCGCGGTGCTGGACAGGGGCGAGATAGTGGGGCTTGGCACCCACGAGGAGCTTTTGAACACCAACGAGGTGTACAGGGAAATCTACAATTCCCAGCTCAAAAAGGGAAGTGAGAGCGCATGAGCCAGTCAAAATACGCTTCATCGGCTCAGCCCTCACTCGAGCGCAGAGGCCCCATTGGCAATATGGGCGCGCCCGTACAAAAGGCAAAGGACAGCAAAAAGACGCTTCGCCGCCTGATAGCCTACTTCAGGCGGGAAGCAAAGTTTGTCATAATCCTCGCCGCAACTGTGGTAATAGGCGTGCTGGCGGGCGTGCTGGCGCCGCGCTTTCAGGCGGACGCTATAAACCGCATACAAAAGCCTGAATTGGGCAGCCTCACGTCAGTGCTGATAATGATGCTCGTGGCCTACCTGATATACGGCGTGAGCACGCTGATACAGGGCTTTGTGAGCGCGCGGCTAAGCCAGAGGGTGGTAAGGCGGCTGCGCGGCGATCTGTTCGCCAAGATAGTGAACCTGCCGATTTCATATATCGACAGCCACTCCCACGGCGACATAATGAGCCGCATGACCAACGACGCCGAAAACATATCTAACATCGTCTCCTCGTCACTAAGCAGCCTGTTTTCGGGCGTACTTACGCTGGCAGGCACCATCGCAATGATGCTTAGCTACAGCCCGCTGCTTACGCTTTTGAGCTGCTCCACGGTGATACTCACGGTCGTCGTAACCACCTTCATGACCAAGTACATGCGCAAATACTTTGTCAGGCGCCAGACGCTGCTTGGCAGGCTGAACGGCACCGTGGAGGAGATGGTCACAAACACCAAAACCGTGACCGCCTACAACCGCCAGCAAAGGGAGGTCGAGGGCTTCTCAAGGACTGCGGACGAATTGACCAAAACCGGCATAATCGCCGAGATAATCGGCGGCAGCATGGGGCCGGTAATGAACATGCTAAGCAACGTCGCCTTTGTGGTGGTGGCCGTGTTCGGGGCGCGCTTTGCCCTCTCGGGCGACATATCTATAGGCGTCATCTCCGCGTTCATCATCTACGCCAAGCAGTTTTCGCGCCCCATAAACGAAATCGCCCAGCTCTACGGCCAGATACAGACCGCTTTGGCGGGCGGCGAGCGCATATTCGACATACTTGACGAAAAAGATGAGGACAAGAGCGGCGGCGAAATCGTGCGCCCCATAAAGGGCGTAATCGAGTTTAAGCACGTGAACTTCTCCTATGTGCCCGGAAAACAGATAATAAGGGACTTCTCGCTCAAAATTTCGGGCGGCAAAAAGATAGCACTCGTCGGCTCGACCGGCAGCGGCAAGACCACCATAATCAATCTGCTCATGCGCTTTTACCCCATAGATTCGGGTGAAATACTGCTCGACGGCAAGAGCATATACGATATAAGCACAGACGAATTGCGAGACGCCATAGGCATAGTGCTTCAGGACACCGTGCTGTTTACCGACACGGTAAAAAACAACCTGTGCTACGCCTCCGGGGACACAGCGCCCGAAGCGCTGCAGGCGGCCGCCGTCTCCAGCCGCTGCGACGACGTGATAGCCAATTTGCCCAACGGCTACGACACGGTGCTCGAAAGCGGCGGCGCGAGCTTAAGTCAGGGGCAAAGGCAGCTGCTCACAATAGGCCGGGCGTTTTTGTCCGAGCCCAGCATACTGATACTTGACGAAGCCACCTCCTCGGTAGACACGCGCACCGAGAGCGACATACAGGACGCCATGGCCGAGCTTATGAAAAAGCGCACCAGCCTCATCATCGCCCACCGCCTCTCCACCATTCAGGACGCAGACGAGATAATAGTGATGGATCAGGGCGCTATAGTAGAAAGCGGCTCGCATGAGGAGCTGCTCAAAAAGCAGGGCAGGTATTACAAGCTCTACATGACCCAGTTCGCGGGGCAGGCGACTTAAAAACGCGCGGGCTTAGCCTGCAAAGGCATGAAAAAACGTCACGCCTTGCCCGGCCACGGGAATATGCGGTCGCCCTTGACCATGAAGGCCCTGAGCGCGATTTCCGCCAGAGGGTCGTCCGAGTGGGAATCGGAATAGAACTCGTCTATCGCCGCGTCCCCGTAGACCTCCCTGAAGCGCCTGACCTTCTCCTGCCCGTGGCAGTTGGGGCCGGAATACTCGGCGGTATGCAGGTCTATGGGCGAGGCCATCACGCGCGCCCTGCTTAGGCGCGCCATCGCGGGCACTATAAGAAACTCCGGCGAGGCGGAGATAATCACGTCGTCGTCCCGCTTCTGCTCAAGGTAAAACGGCTTTATGCGGCCTATGTTCTTGTCCCAGAAGCGGTTCACCGTGCCCTCGGGGTCTTTGAGCGTTTTCAAAAAGCCGAAGGCGCGCTGCTTGAAGCGCTGCTTGTCCTTTTTGAGCAGAAATATCGCGTCCCACGCGAGGCGCGGCAGGCGCAAAAGCATCATCGGATGCCGTTTAAGGCAATACCTGTAAAAGCGGAAGGTGGAATCGCCGTAAAACACGGTGTTGTCAAAATCATAAACGTTCATCGGGTTCACCTCGCGGCATAAATTCGACGCCGCGGCGGGGTTTCCTACTTAAGGAGTGAGTAAAATGTTATTGAGAATCAACGATATACTTAGCGATCCGCTGAACTTCCTGATCAGCTTTTTGCTTATGCTGCCGGGCGCCTGCCTCGCAATAAGCGTGCACGAGTCCGCTCACGGCTGGGTGGCCGAAAAATGCGGCGACCCCACCGCGCGCTACGCGGGGCGCATAACCTTAAACCCCGTAAAGCACTTCGACCCCATAGGCTTTCTCTGCCTGCTGTTTGTGGGCTTCGGCTGGGCAAAGCCCGTGCCGGTCAACCCGCTTTTGTACAAAAATTACCGCAAGGACGACATAAAGGTGTCCCTGGCCGGCATTACCGCAAACCTGTGCCTGTTTTTGATCTGCTTCCTCATCACTCAGGTCATTTTCTCCGCGGCGATAGCAAGCACGCCCAAATACACCACCACGCAGGAATATCTCTCGGCGCTGAGACAGGATTCTACCGAGGAAAGCTACCGCTTGGGCGGCGAAATTTACGATGGTGAATCCGGCTGGCTGGTGACTAAAAGCGGCTATTGGGACGCAGAAAACCTCTACGAGGGCTCAAGCGGACTGTACGTTTTTCAGACCGGCAACGACGCGACTTCGACGATAGACGAGCTCATAATAGAGCCTATACTCGGCAAGGTGGTCGCAATCATATATCGCATGCTCACCAACTGCATGCTGATAAACCTTTCATTGGCCGTGTTTAACCTGATACCCATCCCCCCGCTCGACGGCTACCATGTATTGAACGACCTCGTGCTCAAGCAGGATCTGTTCGCCCAAAGGCGCACCCAGCAAATCTGCATGGCCGTTCTCTTTGCGCTCATAATAATAGGCAACGTTAACCCGGAATGGGATTTGATTTCTATAGTAATCAACGGCGTTAGAAAGGGCATAATGGGCGGCCTCACCTCGCTTACGCGCATGCTGGCAGTGGCCGTGGGAATAATCTGATGGCATACGTCGTAGACTTAAAAAAATATCAGTACACGGGGCCTCTCGACCTGCTGCTGGACCTGATTCACGCGGCCAAGATCGACATAAAGGACATCTTTATAAGCGAGATAACCGGGCAGTATCTGGACTCAATGAGCCAGATAGGCGACCTCGACATGGACAGCGCCAGCGAGTTTTTGCAGATGGCGGCGCTGCTTATGGAGATAAAGTCGCGCTCCCTGCTGCCCAAGCCCCCCGAGCCCGTGGACGAAAACGAGGAGACGCCCGAGCAGGCGCTCATCCGCCAGCTGGAGGAATACAAAAAGTTCAAGGAAATCTCGGGCGAAATGCGCGCCCTCGAGGAGAGCGCCTCGGCCTATCTGACCAAGCTGCCCGAGGAGTATCCGCTGCCCCCGCCCACCATAGAGCTTACGGGTTTAACCCTCACCGCGCTCACAAAGGCGTTTCAGAGGGTGCTGCGCCGCCTTGAGGAGCTGGCCGAGAACGAGCAGTTTGAAAACTTCTCCCGCCGCGAGGTGCGCCGCGACACCTACACCGTCGCCCAGTGCATGGCGCTGATACTGCGCAAGGTAGACAAGGGCGAGGTCTCGTTTTTCTCCCTCTTCGAAGAGAGCTACGACCGCGAGGAGATAATAAGCGTGTTTCTGGCGCTGCTCGAGCTTCTGAAAAACGGCAAGGTCACCGCCCGCCAGGAGGGGGGCTACGAGGATATAATCATAAATAAGCGCGCCAAAGAGAGCGCTTAAAGCTAAGATCAGAGCCGCAGGGCTTTTACAATTCAACCTCAGAGGACTTTATCAGCCATGACGCTCCAAAGAGCAAGCGAGCGCGACAGGTCGCTCATAGAAAACCTGTTCAACCTCTACCGCAACGACCTGAACGCCTATTGCGGCGACTTTCCCTGCCTCGACGCCGAAGGCTACTTTGAAAAGGGCATCGCAGACGAGCTTTTGCCCTTCGGCGACGGGGTGGAAACCTACATCATACGCGAGGGCGAGATGCGCTTAGGCCTCATAGTCGTAACCGACAGCTCCTACGCCCTCTCGGGCTGCGACTGGCGCTTTCAGGAGCTTTATCTGATCCGCCCCGCCCGCGGCAGGGGCATCGCCTCCGCCGCCGCAAAGCAGCTTTTGAAAGAGAAGGGCGGCCGCTGGTGCCTGAGCGTATACAAGTTGAACCACCCCGCCCGCCGCTTCTGGGACAGGCTAATACGCGAAAACGGCACGCTGATAATGCAAATCCCCGGCGAGGAAGGCATGACCGACCTCGTATTCGATACCGCTGTGTCCAAACAGCCCCTGCCCTGAAAGCCACTTTGCGGGCATTAAAGCCTCGCGCTCTTTTTTTAAATGTTCTTGACCGCCGCGCAAAGCGCGGCGGTCGAATGCGTTTTTGTACGGTCCTGCCCTTCAAAATAAACGGTCACCAGAACGATGCGCCGTATATTTTTTTGTTCTCCAAATATTCCTTGCCCGGATGCGCCGACTTCAGCGCGTCATTGAGCTCGTATTCCGTTTCGTAAAAATGGGGTCTGCTCTCGGCCTCCATGTCCCAGCATTCGTCGCTGGCAGCCTTTGCGATAAGAAACAGCGCGAGCTTTATGACGCACCAGACGCCTGCCGAAACCGCGAGCTTCCATAGCTTTATTCCGGTGATAAATGACAAAAGCACCAGGATCGGCGGCAGGACATACTCCATCACGCCCAGCGGACGGTTCATGGTTCGCTGCCACTTTTCCTTCTTGCCGCACTTTATGCAGCTGCCGCTGAACGTATAAGGCATGAAATAGATGCCCTTTTTCGCGTTCGACATAAGTTTTTGACGCCGCTTATTCAGTTTTTTATATTCCCTGTCGTTGGTTTCGCTGCGAACCTTGGAGGCATTGCCAATAGATGAGTCGAAAAGCTTGATCGTAAATGTGTTTATGCTCCGGCAGCGCGAGCAGCGATAGTATCCGAAAACGGGCATGGACCATTCAATAAACTGCGACCCTGTTACCTGCATAATGTATCTCCCCTTCAAGGGTATTATAGTTGACGCAGCAGCGAAAGTCAAATCTTTTTTGTCTACCGCGAGTAGACATATAAGGCCTCATACTGCGGTATTATATCCGCGACGAAAGGCCGATGAAGGGCGCATAAATCCGCATAAACACCCTAAGGCCGGCTTTACGCGTTTACGGCGGCAATGTATCGCTTTAAGCTTACCAAGAACCTTCAAACGGCGGTATTTGCCCCGAAAAATGCACTTGCGCTCAAGGGGCGTCATGGAGTATAATTCAGACAGAAAGGATGAAGCAAATGGACATCGACGGAAGATTTTACTGTCCCAAATGCATGCGCGAGCTTGAAGAGGACGGTGCGTGCCCTTTTTGCGGGTATTCGCCAAAGGGCGAAGTCTCCCCCGCCGCGCTGAGCCAGGGCACGCTGCTTAACGGCCGCTACCAGCTTGGCGCGGTGATAGGGCAGGGCGGCTTTGGCATCACCTACGCCGCGTGGGACGAGATTTTGGGCACTCCCGTGGCGATAAAGGAGTATTTCCCAGCGGATTACGCCGCGCGAAACACCGTTCTCAGCGACGACGTGGAAACCCCCGAGAGCAGCCGCGCTATATACCTCGACGGCCTGATGCGCTTTCAGAGGGAAAGCCATCTGCTGGCGGAGCTTCAGGGCATACCCGAGGTGGTCAAGGTGCTGGATTTCTTTAGCGAAAACAACACCGGCTACATCGCCATGGAATTCGTGCGCGGCATGCCCGTGGACGAATGGGTAAAGGAAAAAAAGCTCACCGCCGCCGAGGTGCTCGCCCTCATGCGCCCCGCAATCGACGCGCTGGTCGCCACCCACAGGCAGGGCGTAATGCACCGCGACCTCACTCCCTCAAACATACTCGTGCGCGAGGACGGCACCGTAAAGCTGATAGACTTCGGCTCCGCGGCGGAGCTTGAGCGCTCCAAGGGCACTGTGGTGCTCACGCGCAAGTACGCGCCCATAGAGCAGTACGGCAGCGAGCACGGCGCTCAGGGGCCGTGGACGGACGTGTACGGCATAAGCGCCGTTATCTACACGCTCATATGCGGTCTCGAGCCGCAGGAGGCGGTGCTCAGGGTATACGACGACAAGCTGAAATCGCCCAAAAAGCAAAAGGTTCAGCTTAAGAAATACCAAAACGACGCGCTCATGGCGGGGCTTCAGGTAAAGCCGGAAAACCGCATTCAGTCCATGGACGAACTGCGCAGCCGCCTGTACAACCTGCCCTTGCCCGAAATGCTGTTGAGGCAGAAGCGCTTTATAAGAAGAGTAAGCATTATTGCCGCCGTATTGCTGGCTCTGGCCGCCGTAATCGCCGCCAATTTCTCGGTAGGTCTGCCGCTGGGACGCGGCCTGCTCTACTCCCTGCGCTCAGACGGCTGGCACGTGAAGGGCGAAATGTACGAGCAAAAGGAGCTTATCATCCCCGAAACGCGGCTGGGCATAAAGGTGTCAAGAATAGACGAGGGCGCGTTCAGGGAGGACAGTACGCTTGAAACCGTCACCGTGGCGGGCAGCGTCAAGGAAATAGGCGACAGCGCGTTTTACGGCTGCGGCGAATTGAAGGACGTAACGCTTGAGGAAGGGGTTCAAAGCCTCGGCACCGCTTCGTTTGCGGAGTGCGACTCTCTTGCCACAGTGCAGCTTCCCCAAAGCCTGACAGAGATTACCGACACGTCTTTTTACGGAAGTTCAGACAGCGCGGCGCTTGTCGTTCATAACGGCAGTCCTTCCCATATCTGGGCGCAAAATAACGATGTCGGCTACACATCCGGCCTTGATTACGAAGTTCTTGACGATGGCACGGTGATTATAACTGCGGTTGACGACACCGACGGGCGCCTCACGCTGCCAAGCTATATCGGGAACAAGCCCGTTACTCTCATCGCGGATGACATTCGCATAACTAAGGCGGAAACCGTGATTTTGCCTCGGTATCTTGTTGAAATACCTGAACGCCTGTTCGCTGACTATTCAAACAGACTGCTGGGTGGCAGACTCAAAAATGTATACATAGGCGAATATGTGGAGCGCATAGGCGCGTCGGCGTTCTATAACTGCAGCTCTCTCAAGCGTGTAACGCTGCCTGAAGCACTGACCTCAATTGGGGATAACGCCTTTTTCTGCTCCGGTCTTGAGGAATTGGAGCTGCCTCAAAACGTCCGCTACATCGGTGATTTGGCTTTTTCACAGACACATATTTCCTCGGTAACGATACCCGAAGGCGTAACTGCCTTCGGAAACGACGCGTTTTCGATGATAGGTGAGTTAAACCATGTCGACCTGCCCGAAAGTCTGACTGAATTACCCGACCGCGCGTTCTACGGCAGCGGCCTCAAAAGCCTTCGCCTTCCGAACAATTTAAAGGCGATCGGCGAGTACGCGTTCTGGAACAGCGATCTGGAATGTCTCGTCATTCCAGACAGCGTTGAGGAGATCGGCGGGGGCTGCTTTATGGAATGCCGCAATTTAAGATGCGTATACATGAACCTGCACAAGGAGATATACTATAACAGCCAGTTCTTTCTGTGCAAGCGATCTGTATACATATGCGGGGACAGCGACAGCATCGCACCTGAATTTGCTTTGGCAAGCGGCTGCATATATGTAGATACCGCCGACTGGAACACGCCCGATTTACTGGATGGGGGCACGGCCGCCTGGTACGGCGCAACAGCGCCCGAAACGCTGACTGTGCCGTTTGTGAACATAGATGAAGGCGTGATGATAGTCGACACATACATTATCGACGCAACTTCTACCGGACAGGATTGTATGCTCAGAGAAATTACCCTTTCCCCCTTCCAGACTGAAATCGACGATGCCGCTTTCTTCTGGTGCCGCTATCTGGAAAAGGTGAAAACCGAAGGCGAGATACTGTCTATCGGTCAACAGGCTTTCGAGTTTTGCATGGCGCTGAATGAAGTTCCCATTAAAAACGCGCTGTATATCTATTCCGGCGCCTTCACGCAATGCCGGGCTTTGAGGACGGTAACACTGTCTGACGATATTATATATCTTGACTCAAACGCATTTATGTACTGCAATGATATAGAGGTTTTGAACGTGCCGCGTCTTGCCGATTGATAGGAAATTAAGGCGAACCGCGTAATTGTTTAGTTCGCCATGCAGGCTGCTTCAAGGGCAAGCTAGTGCCAGTATCCGTTATTTTCTTGCGTGAACGCGGGTGTTTGCAGGAATAAATCCTCCGCGCAGCGAATAATAACCAAAAACTTCGGGGCAGGTGAATTGGATGGACGAGAACAACATAAACCGCACTATACGCATGATAGACGCGATGAACCATGGGGCTTCGCTTGACGAAATGCTCAGGCAAAGCCAGCCGCTGAAAACCCTGCCCTCACTGATACTGCCCAGGCTCGGCGACATGTCTTACGACACGCTGGGCGTGCTCGCGGGCTGCAGCCGCGCAAACATATACAAGATGATGAGCGGCCGCAGCCACCCGGAGAAAGACATGCTGCTGCGCATCGCCTTCGTGCTCCACATGGACGTCGAGGAGACCCAGCAGCTGCTCAAGAGCGCCCACCGTTCGGCTCTCTCCTCGGGCATCCCCCGTGACATCTGCATTATCTACGGCCTAATGAACAAGCTGAGCCTGAGCGAGATGGATCTGGTGCTCAAGCGCAAGGATATGCAGCCCCTATGGCCGGAATTTGATTAAAAAGAAAAGCATAAAACGCGTTATTAAAGGCAGGATAGAATATGAGCATACGCGAAGAGGCGCTTAACAGCGCGGCGGAGCTGGGCATATACGAATGCGGGTTTCTGGCCGCAAGCGAAATAGACGTTTCGCCTGAGGTCAGAAGGCTGTGCGAGCAGAACGCCTGCGGGGCCTACGGCAAGAGCTGGGCGTGTCCGCCGGGCGTGGGTACGCTTGAGGAATGCTTAAAGCGCATGCGCGCCTTCACCACCGTGTTTCATTTTTCCACGCGCCACGAGCTCGAGGATTCATACGATTTTGAAGGCATGATGGCGGGCAAGCAGGCGCACGAGGCGATAGTGCCGCGCGTAAGGGCGTTTTTCAGGGAGCGTCTGGGCGACGGCATAATGCTGCTTTCGACCGAGGGCTGCCGCCGCTGCAAAACCTGCACCTACCCGGACGCCCCCTGCCGTTTTCCTGCTGACCTGCATCCCTCAATCGAGAGCTACGGCGTGCAGGTCAACGAGCTGGCGCAAAAGACCGGCGTAAAATACCACAACGGCAAAAACACCGTCACGTACCACAGCTGCGTGTTCTTTAACGAATAAAACACTCAAAATCAAAACGGACTGCCCGCGCGGACAGTCCGTTTTTGTATGTAAACGCTTTATTCAACCAGCGAGCTCAGCGTGTCGAGGGCGTCGCTTAAGGCGGAGACGGTATTCTCATACAGGCCGTCGGGGCAATAGCCGGCGAGGGTGGACTCCAGGTCGCTCGAGGTAAGCCCGGGCGCGTACAGCGAGCCGTAGGTTCCGAAGTCAAGCGCGGGCACATAGAACACGCTGTGCAGATACGTGCCGTCATAGAACGTAACTATCACGGTTATGTTGTCGCGGCCCACGAAGCTGAAGCCGTTGACAAGAAAATCGCTTACGTCCACGCCCAGCTCGTCGTCGAGATCGAGCGCGAAGAGTATGGTCAGCATCGCGCGAATGTAGTCGGTCGCCATCCAGTCCTCGGCGGTGAGATCCAGACTGTTTATGAGCGACGGGGTGATCTGCTGGTATTCGTTCTCGGCCAGAGAGGCGCTGAGACCCAGCGCCATGACCAGCACTAGTGCCAGACAAATAAGCTTTTTCATGGGTTTACCCTCCTGTTATGAATTCATGATCTCCGCTAAAGTGCTTGCGGCCTCGGCTATGGAGTCGGGGCTGTTTTTGTAATAGGTCGTGACGTAGTCGTCAAGGAAGCTCTGCACGAGCAGTTCGCTAAAGCTTTTTGAACCGGGCTCGGCGTCGAGCAGCGTGTAGTTTGCCACGTTGGTTCCGGGGATGAACAGAAGCATGTGCAGGCAATTTCCGTCGTAGATTATCACCACGATAAATTCGTCGACGGCGCCAATGTAGTTGAAGCCGTTGCTGTTGGCGAGCGTCGATGTGATGGCTTCCATTTCAGCCTGAGTGAGCAGGTCGGAATTGCCCAAATCCAATATCAGCAGCACCGTGAGCATCGCCCTTGAATACTCTGTCTGCATCCATTCGTCGGCAGACAAGTCCATAACCTCGCACAGCGTGGCTTCAAAGGGCATCACATCGGCCTCGGCCAGAGCGCCAAAGGCGCTGAACATCATCAATAGCGCCAGAAATACGCAAATCAGCTTTTTCATGTGCCGATCCTCCCAATCATTATTTTTAATTATTGTAACATAAAGTTCCAAAATCAACAATAGTGTAAAGATTATTAACTTAAAATAAACACAGTATGAAGCGCTGGACAAAGAAAAGCCCTCTGGGCATCCCACCCGAAGGGTTTAATCAGCTCAAGCAGCGCCGTTTTAAGCCTGCACTCAAAAGCCGCTGAGCAGCTTGTAGAGCGTCTTGTACAGCGCAGCGGCCTCGTCGCTTTCAAGCCTTATGCAGCCGCCCGCCATGCGCTCGGGTATTGAGACCGCCTTGCGCTTGAGCTCCTCCCCCTCAGGGGTCAGCCTTACGCAGAGGTTTCTTTCGTCATTTTCGAGGCGGCTGCGGGTGATGAAGCCCTTCTCCTCGAGCTTTTTGAGCACGGGCGTGAGCGTGCCGCTGTCGAGGTAGAGACGCTTGCCCAGATGCTTGGAGGTGGTTTCCTTTTCCTCCCACATGACCATCATCGTCACGTACTGGGTGTAGGTAAGGTCGATTTCGTCGAGGTATGGCTTGTACGCCTTCACCACCTCACGCGCGCAGGCGTAGAGGGGAAAGCAAAGCTGGTTGTCAAGCCTGAGGCTGTCGTAGTTTTCGCTCATTTTGCGCTCACTTCGTCCACGCGCGCCCTGGCAAACGCCTTGACGCGCTGCAGATCCTCGCTCGTGGGATGCTTTTTGTGCAGGAACATGAACGGACCGTAGCAGGTGAAGTCGCTCTCGAGCACCTTAATGCCCACGTCCTGCGCCGCGGCCTTTATGGCGTTAAAGGTGGATCTGCCGCTGGCTGAGGAGCCGAACACGGCTATCGCGCCGATGTTTACGGCGTTGCGCTGTATAAAGCTGATGACCTTGGCGTCGGGTCTGCCCGCGTATACGCTTGCGCCAATGAGCAGAAGGTCGCACTTCTCCTTAAGGTCGTCCTCGACCGTCATGGGCACCGCGCCCACGGCCTCGGCCGCTGCAGTCGCCAGCTTGCTCGTGGTGCCGCCGCGGGAATAATATCTTACCTCGATTTTCATTTGCATTTTCCTCCGATTCTGTGTCGTATGCCCTGCAGGCCGCTTGCCCACCCGCGCGCTTGCCCGGTTTTATTTAATTGCGTTCAATTAAATTACATGCCAATTATACCTTTGACGGCTCTGCTTGTCAATGACTGCAAGCGGACACAGGGTAAATTGAACGTAAATTTGAGCCGGGCATACACTCACCCAAGCTATGCCCAGCCTTAAAAACATGAAGCTCCGCGCGGTCTATGCCGCACGGAGCCTTGCATCAACTCAGCTTGTATTTCATAAGCGCCTCGAGGATTTCGGGGTATTCCCATTTGAGCGTGCTCCTTCGGAATATGCCCAAAAGCTCGCCTCCGCCGCTGAAGGCGTTGTTGTCCCACCAGACGCAGGGGATGCCGCGTATGGAGGCACTTGCGGTATAGAAGGCCGCGTGCTCCACGCGCGAGGGGAGGTTATTGCCCTTTTGCATGTTGGCAAATTCGCCCATCACCACGGGTATTCCGTTTACGATGTATCGCTGATAGAGCGCCTCAAGCGGCTGCGCCACTAGCGCCTTGTCCGAATTTGAGTCTATGCTCCACACGTCCCTGCCGCCGTCCTTCATGAGCTGCAGGCAGAAATCATAGGGCGCGTAGGCGTGGGTCGAAATGATAAGCCTGTCCTGGGCACTGTCCTCGGGCAGGGCGAATACGTCGTTGAGTACGCCCTCGACCGCCGCGTCGTAGCCCGACACCATCAAATACCTCGAAGCGTTTACGCCGCCCTGAGCCCTCACGGTGTCAACAAAGGTCTGGTTGAGCGAATTTATGCACTCCATGCTCTTTGCGACCTCAGGCACGCCGGCATCGGAATTCCACTCAAATTGAGTGTCCTTCAGCCGGGGCTCGTTCAGGTTTTCGAATATGATGTGCTCGTCGTAGTCCTTGAACCGTTCGCCCACCTGCGTCCAGATGGCTGTGACGTATCTGGTCGAGTTTTCAAGGTGGGCTTCGTCGGGATAGTAATACGCCTTTTCGCAGTCGTGATGTATGTTTATGATCACGTACATGCCGCGCTCATACGCCCAGTTAACGACCTCCTGCACGCGGTCGAGCCACGCGGGGGTGATGTTGAAGTCTGCGTCCACGTGGTCGTGCCACGACACCGGTATGCGAATAGTGTCAAAGCCCGCGCTGTGCACCGCCTCTATCATAGCCTCGGTGGTTTTGTCCCTGTGCCAGGCGGTCTCTATGTCCATTTCGTTTTTGATCCAGCTGCCGCCGGTCGCGTCAAATGTGTTGCCCAGGCACCAGCCTATGCCCATGGAGCGGGTGAAGGCCAGCGCGAGGCTGTCGGGCATTGGCTTGACGGACAGGTTCAATTCCGGTACTTTGGCTTCGGAAACGCCGGGCAGCAGCATGCCCAGCGCGCTTATGACTATGAGAGTCCACAACAATAGCTTTTTCATGACTTGCTTCCTCCGACGGTATTTATATCAGAGCTGCCCTGTGAGAGTGCCCGCGAGCACCACCACGCCGAGCAGGACAAGGTACACCGAAAACCAGCCCGCCTTTTCCTTTTTGACCAGCCATTTGACCAGCTTCACGGCCAGAAAGCCCGCGGCCGCCGCGGCGATAAAGCCCGCCAGCAGCATAATGCCGTTTTCGCTTATCGCGCTCTTCATGGCGCCCGAGCTTACCGCCTTTGCGCCGTCCGGCAGGTATCTGACCAAAAGCGCAGGCACCGCACACAAAAACGCGAAGTCCGCCGCGCGCCGCGCGCTTAAGCCGCCCGTCATAGTGCCCGAAAGCTCCATGCCCACCATGGACACGCCCGTAAAGGCACTCAGGCACTGCATGAAGCCCACCCAGAGCGCGTCCCTGAACGCAGGCTTGTCGTGACAGGTATCGGCCACGCGGCGGTTTTTGCCTATGCGCTGCGCCAAAAACAGCGTTACGGCTGAAAAGATGAGCGCGTAGGGCAAAAGCTCGAAGGCACTGTCGTCTATGGTGCTTTGCCAGCCGCTGTGTTTCAGCGCGAGGCTTACGCCAAGCAGGGGCAGGCAGCTTATAAGCGTCCACTTGAGTGCGCCCTTGAGCGGATGCTTAAGCAGCCTGATCAGTGCGCCGAACGCACCGATAAGTATCGCAAGCACCAGCCCCAGCCTTACCGCCGTGAGGAAGGGCAGCATTTCCTCACCCGAAAGCGTCTCGCCGCTCAGGCGCTCAAGCAAAAGCACGTGGCCGCGCGCCGACAGAGGCGCAAGCCCTGTGAAGCCCTGAAGCAGCCCCAACAGCGCGCTTTTTACGGTATTGAGCTCATTCAAAACTGCCGCCCTCCTTTCCCGCGTCTATTCGATCAGACAACTATGTTGAACAGCCTGCCCGGCACGTAGACCATCTTTTTG
Source organism: Clostridia bacterium (assembly GCA_017412445.1). Lineage (GTDB taxonomy): Bacteria > Bacillota > Clostridia > Christensenellales > Aristaeellaceae > RUG14130. The sequence goes on along the minus strand of JAFPYA010000080.1, from coordinate 855 downwards.
GCGGTCTTGCCCTCCAGCAGCTTCGCCACCTCAGGCAGCGCGGAAACGTAGGCGTTCGCGTCGTCGCGGGTGAGGGTGCTGGGCACCGTCACGCGAATACGCACCTTGCCGTTCACCTGCACGGCGATTTCGATTTCGTCCTTGACCAGCGCCTTTTCGTCCGCCACCGGCCAGGGCTTCCTTACCAGCTCGCCCTCAAAGCCCATCATCTCGTTCATTTCCTCGGTGATGTGGGGCGCGACGGGGTTGAGCAATTGCACCAGCACCTCAAGCTCGTCCTTGCTGACGGACGGCCTCTGATACATGGCGTTTACCAGCGTCATCATGGCGGCGATGGCAGTGTTGAACTTCATCGCCTCGTAATCCTCGCTGACCTTCTTTATGCAGGTGTTTATGTCGTAGGCCAGTTCCTTCGAGATGCCCTTGTTGTCGTTTAAGCGCTCCATCAGCTTCCAGACCCTGTCGAGGAAGCGGCGGCAGCCCCTCGCGCCGTCGGTCTGCCACGGTATGGCCTGATCGAAGGCGCCCATGAACATCTCGTACAGCCTGAAGGCGTCCGCGCCCAGCTCGTCCACCACGTCGTCGGGGTTGATCACATTGCCGCGGGACTTGCTCATCTTTTCGCCGTTTGAGCCCAGTATCATGCCGTGGCTCGTGCGCTTCATGTAGGGCTCCATAGTGGGCACCACGCCTATATCGTACAGGAACCTGTGCCAGAAGCGGGAGTAGAGCAGGTGCAGGGTGGTGTGCTCCATGCCGCCGTTGTACCAGTCCACGGGCAGCCAGTATTTGAGCTGCTCCATGGAGGCCATCTCATCGTCGTTGTGGGGATCGATGTAGCGCAGGAAATACCAG
>JAFPYA010000007.1 GCA_017412445.1 Clostridia bacterium | reverse complement strand
TGGCAGAACCTCTCTCAGGTAGCGGTGAGCGGCGCAGGTCTGTTCGCCGTGACGCAGGACGGCGCGCTGCTTTCAAAATACTTTGTTCCAAGCGAGGATTTGGGCATAAGGATCTCCTCGGGCGCTTCGGAGGTGGCCGCCTCGGGCGGGCACATACTGGTGCTTATGAACGACGGGCGCGTGTACGCCTACGGGGACAACACATACGGACAGACCGCCGTAAACGGCATAACGAGATAAAAGGGGTGGCATTATGGAAAAGATAAAAATCGCCTTCTACGACACCAAGGACTACGACAGGGACGCCTTCGAGGAACAATGCGACCCGAACGAGTTTGAGATAAGCTACTACGATACGCGCCTGTCCGCCGAAACCTGCAAGCTGGCGCAGGGCGCGGACGCGGTGTGCGTGTTCGTAAACGACACCGTGGACGAAACCGTGATAAAGTGCCTCGCCGGCATGGGCGTAAAGCTGGTGGCGCTCAGGTGCGCGGGCTACAACAACGTGGACGTAAAGCAGGCCTACGGCCGCCTGCACGTGGTCAGGGTGCCCGCATATTCGCCCTACGCGGTGGCCGAGCACGCGATGGCGCTGCTGCTCACCTCCATCCGCCGCATACACAAGGCCTACATAAGGACGAGGGACTTCAACTTCAGCCTGAACGGCCTGACGGGCTTCGACCTCCACGGCAAGACCGTGGGCGTGGTGGGCACGGGCAGAATAGGCTGCGTGTTCATGGACATATGCAGGGGCTTTGGCATGAACATTATCGCCTACGACAAGTTCCCCAAGGCAGACCTCGGCGTTGAGTACGTGAGCATAGACGAGATCTGGGCGCGCAGCGACATCATCTCCTTCCACTGCCCCCTGACCGACGAAAACAAAAACATGGTTAACGCCTCCTCTATAGCCAAAATGAAGAAGGGCGTGGTGCTCATAAACACCTCGCGCGGCGGCCTCATAGACAGCGAGGCGCTGCTCGAGGGCATTAAGGAGCGCAAAATCGGCGCGGCGTGCCTCGACGTTTACGACGAGGAGGCCAACATTTTCTTCCACGATTTTTCGGGGCACATAGTGAACGACGACACTCTGGCGCGCCTTATTTCGATGCCCAACGTGATCGTCACCTCCCATCAGGCGTTTTTGACCAGGGAAGCCCTGAGCAACATCGCCGCCACCACCCTTGACAACGTGCGCAGGTTCTTTGCCGGTGAGACCGTGGCAAACGAGGTCTGCTACAAATGTGCAAACCTCGCCACCTGCAACCAGAAGCACGACAGAAAGTGCTTCTGAGGGCGCGTTTTTCGATTTCGTGCTGTAAGACCTTGCCGTAAATCACCGATTTGAAAGGAGAGGTCCGATCATGAAACGCTTTTTTGCCGCATGCCTCGCGCTTATAATGCTTTTGAGCGCGGGCGAGCTTGCCTGCGCTTCCGAAATCAGCGAGATAATAAAGCTCGACTGCGAGCCCGTGCGCTACCTCGTTTATTACAGAGATCCGTTCATCTCCAACCACTGGAGCCTCGTAGACGCGGACGGCGGAATGATAAAGGAGTTTTTCGCCGACAGTATTTACGGGACCGACGACGGGCGGTACGTGGTCAGGCGGAGCGGCCTGTACGGCCTTATGGACGCCTCGGGCAAGTTCATAGCAGAGCCGCGCTATCAGAACGTGGGTTCCTTCAGCGAGGGGCTGGCCCCGGTGAAATACGAGGGCTTTTACGGATATGTGAACGGGGACTTCGAGCTTGTCATACCTCCTGCGTTCGACAGGGCGGACAGGTTTTACAACGGCCTCGCCTGCGTCGGGGTGAACGGCCTGTACGGCTACATAGACGTTAATGGCGAATACGTGTTTGAGCCGCAATTCGATTACAGCGTCGGGTTTTATAACTCGAAAGACGTTATTCACGTCACAAAAGGCAACAGCGACCTGCTTATAAACAGGGACGGCACGGTCGAGCTCGAGGCGGATCATTCTATAGATAATTACTACAAGACCGAGACCGGCTATGACATAGTGACATACGAGAAAACAGAGGACGGAAAACTGTACGGCCTTTTGCTGTCCGACGGCTGCGCAATCGAGCCGCGCTTTATGAAGGTGGGTTACTCCGACGAATTTCCTCTCATAGCGGTAAAGCAGGACGTCTCTCAGGGCGACCCGTGGGCTTCGGACAGCTTGTGGGGCTTTATAAACCGGGCGGGCGAGTATGTCGTAGAGCCGACGTTTCACGATCTCCGGTTTCTGGAGGGCGGACTCGCGCTTGTGAGCGTGGGCGACCTTTACGGCATACTGGATAAAAACGGCGAATGGCTGGTCGAGCCAAGGTTTGACGGGTACGGCTTCGGCTGGCCGATGCTTGTAAAGCAGGACGGCCTGTACGGCATGCTGAACGCCGACGGCAGCTACATGATCGAGCCCGCATTTGAGAGGCTCTACGGCTTTTATGACGGCTATGCGGAGGCCGAGCAGGACGGCCTGTGCGGCCTCGTGGACGAGAGCGGAAGCTGGGTGCTGCCCGCCGAGTACGCCGTGATAGGCGACCGCAATGCCCACTGCGCCGTGGTGTCGATGGATGAAGACGCGGCGTGGTGGGACGTATACGACAGGGCGCCCGGCGCGGGGCTCGTGAGCCTGCCGGAAGGCAAGCTGCTGCTCGAAATGGGCTATGACGACATCTCCATAGCCAACGACGACGGCACCGTGAGTGCCGAAAAGGACGGCGTG
>JAFPYA010000079.1 GCA_017412445.1 Clostridia bacterium | reverse complement strand
GTGGTGCTCACCTTGTCGCTGCGGTACAGCGCGGGGTAAGGCGAGGCGTTGAGCGCCGAGAGCACCGAGCTGTCCAGCGGGCGGGCGGGCTTCAGCGTTCCGAACAATACGCGTCTGAAATGCGCGAAGCTTAGTACCGTGCCGCCGACGCTCGCCAGCGCGCCGCCAAGCCAAATGAAGAACCAGACGTTCCAATTGCCGATAAACGCTCTCAGGCTCAGGCCATCGCTCGGCTGAGATGAAGCGCTTGTGTCTGCGATAGTTACGCCGGCGCTGTCCTCAGGCGCGGGTAGCTCTGCGGTCATGGTTTGCTGTGCGGCTTTGGTTGCGTCCTCCCAAGTGAGCGTGCCCTCAGTGCGGGCTAGCGGGGAGCTGTAATAACCTGTCGGATGTGCACTCACGTTTGCGGCATAGCTGTTTTCGGCATCAGGCGCGCTGTTCATAAGGCTCAGCCCCGGCACGCCCGGCAGAGGCAGAACGAACCTCAGAAACACCAACGCCCAGCACAGATATATAAAGCCGCTGCGCAGCTGTTTTTTGCCGACGTGCGATATAAGCATTACCGCAAGCCCCAGCACCGTGCCCGATACGCTCAGGGACAGGAGTGTTTTAAGAAACAGTGCCATCGCTTATTCCTCCACCCTGAACATATTGCGCAATTCGTCTATATCGTCGCGGCTCAGACCCTTGTTTTTTACCAGCGCCGCAACGAGCTCCTGAGCGCTGCCCTTGAACAGGCGATCCACCATGTCTCCTGCGGCCCAGGCGTTGTATTCGTCGCGCGAGAGCAGCGGGCGGTAATAGTATACGCCTTTTTTTTCCTGCTCCAGCGCGCCCTTCTCGCAAAGCCGCCTTATGAGCGTTTTTACAGTGGGATCGCTCCAGTCGAAGCGTGCCTGCAGTGTGGTTCTTATCTCCGTGAGCGACAGGGCGTCCCCCGCTTCCCACAATACCTTCATGACCTCAAGCTCGGAAGCGGAGATCTTTTCGGCGAGATTCTTCATATCCATACCTCCTATACAGATGACGCGCGTCATCTGTATACACTATATCACCCGAGATGACAGATGTCAACCCCATACTTTACAATATAACAAGAGCATAACAAAAACCCCATGAGGCTTGCTCATGGGGTTTTTGTATGCCTGTAAAATCAGTTTGCGGCCTGAGCGATCTTTTCGTTGATGGCGTCAACTATGGGCTGGGCTTCAAAGCCGTGCACGGCGCAGGCCTCGGCCAGAGATTCCATCTGGCTGGCGGGGCAACCCAGACAATGCATGCCTATGGAAAAGAGTATTTCAGCAGCTTCGGGATGGTTTCTTACGATTTCACCTATAAGGGTTTCTCCGGTAACGGTCATTTCATTATTCCTCCTTGATTTCTGGGGAGATTATACTACGCTTTATGCGCTTTGTCCACAATTTTAAGGACTGATTTGATGGCTTTTCGGTTAAATTACTATTGCTTCGGTCGGAGTTTAATTCTCCGCGTCCGGATCCACGCCAAGGCGCCTGAGCGTCTCTACAACGTAGCTTTCGCGGTACTCCTGATCCTTCGGACGGCCGAGGTAGCTTTTGAAGAATTCCTCGCAGGCCTCCTCGTAGCTTATGTGAGCAAGCTCCGCGATTATGCGCGTGGAACGGTCGATGAGCTTTTTGTTCGTGGGCAGCACCTGTATCATCCAGTTGCTCCACACTCTCCCCATCTTTGCCATTGTGGCGGTGGAGAGCAGGTTGAACGCAAGCTTGACCATTATGTGGGGCATCAGCTCCATTAGCGTATGCGGCAGCTTGACAGGGATGCGCAGCTCGTTTTCATCGAGCTTCTCTTCGGGTATGTCGCCCATTCTCAGCACGAGCCCGCCGTCGAATTTGCTTAGATACTTATCGTACCACTGCTTGCAGCCGTCGTGCGCGCTTTTGCCGTCGATGTCCACCAGCACAAGCTTTGCAGGATGCCTGCTGTAGCGCGTGGCGTCGTCTGAATTGCCAAGGTCGTAGAAGCTGAGCTCCTCTGAGCCGACCTTGGGCGGATTGTCCACGATGCTCTGCGCCGCGTTCATCTGGATATAGTCTTCCCTCGTCCAGTCAAGACCCTTGAGCGGGCGGCGGATGATGTGGTTCCAGGCGACGGACGCGGGATAGAGCGGATCCTTTGCATATGCCCATGAGATCGGGCTTGTGCAGTCGTCCGTCCTGCGGAACGGCGGCAAGGTGAACGTGGGCTGTCTTTCGGTAGTGTCGGTCAGTATGTCCTGAAGGTAGGCGTGGGTGATGTATGTAATCAGGCCGTTGGCGGTGTATGTGTCCGCCTCAAATTCCACGGCCTTCGCCATGTTTTCGAGCGCTTCGCCGCTGCTCAGCTGCCTCACGCAGGAGATGAATTCACGGCTGTATTCCACAGGCTCAAGCGCCCTGCTGCCCACAGCCTCAAGCTCATCGCTGTTCAGGTTGTCCCTGAGCCAGCCCCACGCAGCCACCTCGAGCGCCGCGCCGGCGACCAGCAGCTCTATCGTAGTCACCTGCATGCGCGTTGAGCCCGCCACGGCCATATTGCCGGCGAACAGGGGCACGAATATGATGCGTTCACGGGCGAAGACCTTTCGCGCGCGCTCGAGATGCTCGCAGAGCACGTCCTTGGGGTTGCAGTAGAAATAGTAGGTGGCGATGCCCATGTCATCGCCCTGAATTGCGCTGCCTACGGTGCTCGAGGACAGGCCGCACTCGGCCAGAACCACCAGCACGTCGCCCTGCTTTATGCCACTGTCCACGGTCTGGCGCGCGCCGAAGGTCATGTAGTCCTCAAAGTTTTCGACGCTCCTTACACAGGCGCGATCGCCGCCGGTCATGAAGCTGTCGGTAACCTCCGCCATGCGCACAAACTCATCGGCTCTGAGCGGCAGCTTGTTTATAAGCTCGTGCCAGAACAGCCTCCACGTGGAATCGAGCTGCAGTGCCATGCGGCCGGACGCGCCCACAGACGAAAACACCACGCGGCGCTTTTCGTCCATGCAGCGGCGTATGTCCTTTACGAGGCGGCCGAATTCCGGGCTTTTGAAGCAGCGCTCGGATACCTCGGGAATGTACTTGTCCGCGGCCAGTATGGTCTTTACGCCCTCCGCCGTGTCCTTTTTGATTTTACCGCTGAGACCCCTGGTCAATGGGTTGGACTGCTCGGTCGGTATAGCGCCTAAATGGAATTGCTTCTCGTTGTCTATAAAGTCCCTCGCGGCAGCCTTATAGTCCTGCATAAAAACGTCCTTCTTTCATTGCAGTATATGCTTGTCAAACTCGGCGTACAGCGCGTTGTGCAGGCTGCGCCTGAAGCGGAACAGCCCCTCGCTTTCGCGCGTTGGATGCACGCGGTTGCTCAGCAGTATCACATAGAAGCCCGTAGTCGGGTCTATTGCGACGCTGGTGCCCGTAAAGCCCGTGTGGCCGAAGGAGCACTCCGGAAACAGGTCGCCCATGTAGTTGTACTCCGTGCCCGCCAGATGGAAGCCCAGCCCCCTGTGCACGTCAAAGCCCGGCGTGTAGTTGCGTATAGCCTTTTGCATAAGCGCGCGCGAAACGAAACCGTCGCCGCCCTTTGAGAGCATCGCGCAAAAGATAAGCATATCGTCTATAGATGAGAATACGCCCGCGTTTGCTGATACGCCGCCCAGGAAGCGCGCGTTTTCGTCGTGCACAATGCCCTGCCATGCCCTGCCCGTTTGGGGATCTACCTCGGTGGCGGCGATGTTGCCGCCCTCGGGCAGGTAGCCAGTGTGCGCCATGCCGAGCGGCTTAAAAACGTACTTTTGCGACAGCACGTCAAGCGACTCGCCATAGACCTTTTCCAGCAGCTTGCCAAGCGTTATGTAGCCCATGCAGGAATAGTTTGGCGCCTCTCCGGGCTTTGAAACGAGCTTTGATGAGAGTATGGCCTTCAGCGCTTCGCCGGGCTCAATACCCGCCTCGTCCAGCCTGAACGAGGGTACGAAGCCCGCC
>JAFPYA010000078.1 GCA_017412445.1 Clostridia bacterium | reverse complement strand
TGGTGCTGCCCAAGGGCTACGACATAAACCAGTTCACCGCCGTGCAGCACCCCGCGGACGACACCACCACCGACACCGTGACCACTCACTACGACTTCACCTCCATGCACGACGTGCTGGTGAAGCTTGACATACTGGGTCACGATGATCCCACAATGCTCAGGCAGCTTCAGGATCTGACCGGCATAAAGCCGCAGGATGTGCCCCTGAGCGACAGGCAGGTGTTCGACAAGATAATCTCGCTCTTCTCTACCCCGGAGGCGCTGGGCGTTACGGCGGAGGAGCTGGGCGTGACCACGGGCACACTGGGCGTGCCGGAGTTCGGCACGCAGTTCGTGCGCGGCATGCTCATGGACACCAAGCCCTCCTCCATGGAGGAGCTGATACGTATTTCCGGCCTCTCCCACGGCACGGCGGTGTGGCTGGGCAACACGCAGGACCTGATCAAAAACGGCATAACCGACCTTAAGCACGCCGTGTGCACCCGCGACGACATAATGAACCAGCTGATGGATTACGGCGTTGCGCCCAAGATGTCCTTCGACATAATGGAGATGGTAAGAAAGGGCAAGGCCGCCGTGGCCAAGGGCAGCGACTTAAAGCCAGAGATGCTCGAGGCCATGCACGCAGCGAACGTGCCGGACTGGTTCATAGGCGCGTGCCGCAAGATAGAGTACATGTTTCCCAAGGCGCACGCGGTGGCCTACGTCACCATGGCGCTGAGGATCGCCTACTTCAAGATATTCTACCCCGTGGAATACTACGCCTGCTTCCTTCACCGCAACGCCGAAAGCTTCGACGCGAGCACAATGATCTGCTCGGTTGAGACGCTGCGCGCTATGATGAAGCGCATAGACGCCATGGAGAAAAACGAGAAAGAGCGCTCTCAGGACAAGTATTCGCTCATGGAGTCGCTCATAGAAATGAACCTGAGAGGCATAAGCCTTCTGAACATAGACCTCTACAAGTCCGACCCCGAAAAGTTCATCGTGGTGGACAAGACGCACATACTGCCGCCGCTGTCCTCACTGCCGGGGCTGGGGCTGAACGCCGCGATAAACCTCGCGGAGGTGAGGGAAAAGGGCAAATTCGTCTCCCGCGACGACATGGTGCGCCGCAAGATAGGCAAGTCCGTCGTGGACATGCTGGCCAGCGTCGGCTGCCTCGACGGCCTGCCCGAGACCAGTCAGGTGAGCCTGTTCGAGTTTAATTCAGACGACGCTCAGACGCAGGGCAGCCTGCTTGACAATATCTGACCCGCATACGGAGAAGCTTGTATGTACCAAAGAGCCCTTGCCATAATGCTGACGCTGCTCAGCCTTTTTGTCCGTACTGCGTCGAACGTCTGCGTGAACACAGACGACGGCGCCTTTATGCTGGACAGGCGGCTGAACCCCGTAACAGAGACGGGGACGTACGACCGCGCCTTGAGGGCGGAGGGGACGGAGCTGTATGCGCTAAGAGAGCAGTCTACGGGGCTGTACCTGATAGCGGATGCCGCCGGGCAGCCGCTGACAAGAGCGGTTTACGAGGACGTGCGGGGCGAAAACGGAAGGGTTTTTTTAAAGCGAGACGGCCTGTGGGCGATATATGACAGCGGGCTGAACCCGCTTACGGGGCACTATTACACCGCGCTGTTCAGGGCGGGCGAGAGCTGCTTTGCCTTCCGCACGAGCCTGTGGGACGATGCGCCGGACGCGCTGTATATAATTGACGCGCGCGGCAGCGAGCGTCCCACAGACAAGGTGCTTTTGTATACGCCCCTCATATTCGCAGACGGCCTTGCGCCCGCCACGGACGCCACCACGGGCAGGCGCGGCTACCTCGACGAGGAGGGCGAATGGATGGTCGCGCCCGAGCTCGCCTGGGCGGACGCCTTCAACGGCGCTTTGGCCGTGGCCTCGCTCGACGGCGGCAGCGGGCTGATAGACCCCGCGGGCGACTGGATCCTTTCGCCGCTCTACGACGAGATGATGCTGGGCACGAATTACGTCATCTGCCGCGAGGAGGGCACGCTCTACGTCTACGCCCGCACGGACGAAGGTTTGATAATGCGTGAAAACCGCGAGGACGCCTACGCCTCTGAGGTGGGCGCGTACTACGCCCTCTACACCGACGACTACGCCTACCTTTGCGACATGGACGGCTACGAGGCCGCCGTGTTTACAGGCGACACGCTGATATATCCCGGCCTTTCGGGGCAGGTGATCGCCTCGGACATGAACGGCATGTACGTCTACGACGTGGACACCCACCGCTTCTCGGACTTCATGGCCTACATAGAGGCGCTGCCCCGGGCGGACGCCTACAGGTGCGCCGCGCTTGGTGATGACGGCGCATATCTTTTCGGCGCGATAGACACGGGCCTTTCTACGGTGATCGCGCCTGCTTACGCGCAAATGATATCCCCGGCGGAAGGGCTGCTTGCGGCCGGGGACGGTGAAAATATTTACCTGTTCGCGCTGAACAGAGACGGGGCTGAGTTAGTCAAAACAGTGCCGCTGAACCGATAAATGCGCGTCTGCAAAAAAGCCCGGGGGCGATCTGGCAAAGAACGCTTGCTTTGACATGGTGCTGCCCTCGAACCGACTGCAGCGCCGCTCAGCATTGCGGCAGCATTCCGTTTAACGACGGTAACGCCAGCAGATAAATGTAATTTATGAGAGTGTTTGGCTACGAACCAAAAGGTCGGGGGTTCGAATCCCTCCAGGCACGCCAAAGCGAAAACCCTGTCACGATGTGGCGGGGTTTTCGCTTTGTATTATTCATTATTCGTTCTTCAGTATTCATCATTCACTAAATGCTGACTGGGTTTTCTAAATGAATAATGAATACTGAAAACTGAAAAACTGTCAAATACTGAATGGTTAATGATTGTCACCAATATTGTTTTTTTGTTTGCAACAATTCATAGTACAGTTGCCAAACTCTTCGGTCCTTGCTATAATATACGCGGTGATGGTATGAAAGAGAACGTTTTGATCGGCAAATCTATTGATTTTGGT
>JAFPYA010000077.1 GCA_017412445.1 Clostridia bacterium | reverse complement strand
GGGGCAGCAGCTCCTCCAGGCAGACCCTCTCGCGGGGATCGAACTTTTCGGGGTCGTAGGCTGCGAACAGTTCGGGATCGTAGTCCTTGAGGAAGCTGTCGAGGTACACGAACCCGTTGCCGACGACCTTGTATTCGTGGCCGTCCACTATGACTCTGACTTCGTTTATGCCCGCGTTCTGTATAGCCTTGGCGACGTCGTATCTGATGGTGTCGCCCTGCTCCACCATGACTTCGCCGGTGTAGGGATGCACTATGACCTCGGCGGCCTCGAGACCCGCTATGCGGCTGGCTATGGAGAGCTTCTTGTTGAACTTGTAGCGGCCGACGTGCGCAAGGTCGTACCTCTTGGGGTCGAAGAACAGGTTGTAGATAAGGGTCGTCGCGCTCTCGACGGACGGCGGCTCGCCGGGGCGGAGCTTGGTGTAGATTTCGATGAGCGCCTGATCCTTGCGGCTCTTGAAGCGGTCGGAATTGTCCTCGCCCGCATCCTTGGCAAGGGTGGCGGCGACGCGCTCGTCGTTGCCGAGCAATTCGATTATGTCGTGATCGCTCTCAACGCCCATGGCGCGCAGAAGCACCGTGGCGGGGATTTTCCTCGCGCGGTCGACTCTGGCGTAAACCACGTTGTTGCTGTCGGTGTCGTATTCTATCCACGCGCCGCGGTTAGGTATGATCTGCGAGGAATAGAGGAAGGCACCGCTTTTGTCTATGGCTTTGGCGAAGTACACGCCGGGAGACCTTACGAGCTGGCTGACTATTACGCGCTCGGCGCCATTGATTATGAACGTGCCGTAGTCAGTCATCACGGGGAAGTCGCCCATATAGACGTCGCTTTCCTTTATTTCGCCGGTCTCCTTGACCGTGAGCCTGACCCTTACTTTGAGCTGGGTGGCGTAGGTGCAGTCTCTCTCCTTGCACTTCTCCACCGTGTATTTGGGGGTCTCATCCAGCGTATAATCCACAAACTCGAGCTTGATCGAATCCGTGTAATCGCTTATGGGGGATACGTCGTCCAGCGCCTCTTTAAGCCCTACCCTAAGGAAATGCTGGTAGGAATTCTTTTGTACCTCGATAAGATCTGGTACGGCACGCGCTTCTTCTACACGGGCAAAGCTCATTCTCGTGCGCTTTCCCTGTTTGACCGGATGCACCATCTTAGTCTCACTCCTCCAAGGCGTTAATTGTTGTTATGTGAGGGAGTCCGGCGTAAATTCTTTGATAAATCTCTGCTTTCAAAATGAATTTTGAGTTGAAATCTAAAATTCATATTTCGGCTTTGCTCAAAGAACGTGCTTAAACTCCACATTAATGCAATTTTCAATTATATCAAGTCAGGTCAAGTCAGTCAAGCCTGTTTTGGGCTCTTAAGGCGACATTTAACGAACTGTTAATCGTTTTTCTGCTCAAATCTGCCCTTTCCTGATAAATCGAACCGGAAAGTGGCTCGCCGCGTAACTTGCGTTAAGCTTTGTTTTTGCATTTTTTCCTGCAAATACGCATTTCCAGGCGCAATGACGCGCTTGCAAAAAATCGTTTAAGAATATATAATCTGTATATACAGTTTGGGAGGTGTGCAGATGAGGATTTGCATAGGCTGCGACCACAGAGGATTGGAGCTTAAAAACGCAATCGCGCGATACCTGAGGGATCAGGAATACGAGGTCGACGACGTAGGCACATACACAAACGAGCGCACTGACTACCCCATCTACGGCGAAAAGGTCGGCCGCGCGGTAAGCGAAGGGCGCGCCGACAGAGGCATAGTCGTGTGCGGCACCGGCTTTGGAATTTCCACCGCCGCGGGCGCGATACCCGGTGTAAGGGCGGTGTGCTGCTCCGACGTATACACGGCCTCGATGACCCGCCGCCACAACAGAGCGAACGTGCTGGCAATGGGCAGCGACGTAGTAGGCGAAAGGCTGGCTTTCAGGCTCGTGGACGCCTTCCTCGGCGCATCCTTCGAGGGCGGCAGGCATTCGGAGCGTCTGGCAATGGTTAATAAGCTCAGGCAGACGCCCCTGACCGGCAAGGCACTGCGCGTGCTCTTTGGCGACCGCGAGCTGACGCTGTACAATCAGCGCTCGCTCGAATGGACATATCCCTATGAATACGCGCCCAACCCCGGCGGCACGCTCAAAAACTCAGGCTGCGGCGTGTTCTCGCTGTGCGAAGCTGTGGAAAAGCTCTGCGGCCTCAAGCTTCGTCCCGAGGACGTGGCTGATTTCAGCTGCAAGGTCGGCGGCAGAGGCGAGGACGGCACCGACAGACCCGTGCTGCTGCGCGGCATTGTAGACAACGGGCTTGCCCGCGAATACGGCTTCCGCTACGATCTGGACGGCCACCTCAATGATCACGACAAGCTGTGGGACTGCCTGCGCAAAGACGGCGCGGCGCTTTGCAACCTGCGCGTGGGTCACATAGTCACACTCATCGGTTGCCGTGTGGCCGCAAACGGCGAAAAGCAGGTATTGGCCATGGATTGCCACAGCGAAAGCGCAGATGAAAGGGTGAGCAAATACGTGCGCGAGACCGTGCCCGACAGCCTCATCACTTACCCCGTCGAAAACGAAGAGGGCGTGATTACGGGGTATCAGCAAAGCTACGGCATGTTCTGGGTGCCGCTGGATTTGCCTAAAGACTTTGACCTTTTGCACCATCTGTAAATGAGTATTGAATAAACGAACCGGCACTTCCCCATCTTGGGAGGTGCCGGTCGTCTTTTTGGTAATCGCTTCAGCCTCGCAGCTCCACGCTCTCAAAGCCGTCTATATCGTTCACATTCACCTTCACATGCTCGCTCAAGGCGGTGGGCACGTTTTTGCCCACGAAATCGGCGCGTATAGGCAGCTCGCGGTGTCCCCTGTCCACGAGCACGGCAAGCTGAATCTTGCCCGCGCGGCCCTCATGCATTATGGCTTCCATGGCGGCTCTGGCGGTGCGGCCGGTAAAGAGCACATCGTCAACCATGACCACGGTTTTGTCAGTCACGGGGCAGGGAAAATAGCAGGCGTTGAGCTCAGGCTGCTCGCTTTTGTGCGTGAGGTCATCCCGGTAAAACGTGATGTCGAGCTCCCCCACCGGCACGTCCGTGCCCTCTACACTGCGGATGGTTTGGCTTATGCGCTGTGCCAGGGGCACGCCGCGCCTGCGTATGCCCATAAGCAGCAGTCCCTCGCAGCCGTTGTTGTGCTCTATGATTTCGTGCGAAATGCGGGTCACCGCCCGCTGCATCGCCTTTTCATCCATGAGCAAAGCCTTTAATGCCAAAGCAATCGCCGCCCTTCACATTCTTTTCTATAATAATTTTAGCACAGCGCATCGTGTGATGTCAAGCGTATGGCGCGCTTCAAAACGCTTGACATACGCGGGCAAAACGTATAGAATACCCTCGAGGTGATTTGTATGGCAAATATACTGGTGAGCGCCTGCCTGCTTGGGCTTGAGTGCCGCTATAAGGGCGACAGCTGCGAAAACTCAGCGGTGCTTGAGCTTGCAAAGGAGCATACGCTCATCCCCGTGTGCCCCGAGCAGCTCGGCGGGCTTGCCACGCCGCGCGCGCCAAGTGAGATAACCGCAGGCAAAGTCATGAACAATCAGGGGCAGGACGTGACCGAAAACTATCGCAAGGGCGCCGAGGCCGCGCTTAGAATTGCGCAGCTTAACGGCGTTAAGGTTGCCATTCTAAAGGCCAAGTCGCCCTCCTGCGGCAGCGGTCTCATTTACGACGGCAGCTTCAGCGGCAGTAAGATACCCGGCGACGGCATCTCAGCCGCGCTTTTGAAAGAGCACGACATAGCTGTGTACACCGAGGACGAGATAAACGATATAAAGCTGTGAGGCCGCAAAAGGCGGGCGGATTGATTGGAGAAGCCGTCTCTTGCGATGTCCGTTCCGGCTCTCGTTTTATTTATCGCGCAGAATGTTGCAATCTCTTTGATCATATGGCAAAATTAAGCAAGGCAGCCATGAAGGAAACGCCGCTTGCGCGCTTCAGCTTATTGAGCAGCCAGACATACGCACACACCTGACGCGCCACGCCACAGGCAGGGAGAATGATTTATGCAGTACAGAGACATTGCAGGCAAAAAGGCCGCAAAGATCGCCTTCGGCAGCACTTATTTTGGCGGCAAGGTACCCGAGAGCATGTGCCGCGAGCTTTTGGACACTTATCGCGCCATGGGAGGCAACTTCATCGACACCGCGCACGTATACGGCGATTTTGCTACACCACGCAACGGCGTAAGCGAGCGCGTGATAGGCAAATGGATGAGCGACCGGCACCTGACAAATGAGATATTTCTGAGCACGAAGGGAGCGCATCACGTGCTGGGCACGCCGTCCCTTGGCAGGCTCAGCCGCGAAGAGATAAAGCGCGACATGAGTGAGAGCCTTGAAGCGCTGATGTGCGAGCGGGTGGACATCTACTGGCTGCACAGAGATAACCCCGCCTACAGCGTGGGCGAGGTGATGGAGACGCTCCATGAGCTTGTTGAAAGCGGTCAAACGCGCTTGATAGGCGCATCCAACTGGTCGGTGAAGCGCATAACCGAGGCCAACGACTACGCCGTTTCACACGGGCTTACACCCTTTTACGGCAACCAGCCCCGTTTTTCGCTGCCCGAGCAGGGGCGGCCCGAGGACGCGAGCCTCGTTGGAGCGGACGCCGAAATGGTCGAAATGCACAGGCGCACTCAGATGCTTATGACGCCCTTCTCCTCTCAGGCGCACGGCTTCCTCTCTAAGCTTGACGAGATGGGCACTGAGGCTTACGCCGCCAGATACGGCTCAAAGCTTTTGAGCGAGGAGAACCTCGGCATATACCGCCGCTGCAAGGAGGTAAGCAAGGCCGCGGGGCTCAGCGTGGGCGCAATAGGGCTATTGTGGCTGTGCGGGCAGGATTTCCCGCTGGTGCCGCTGGTAGGCGCGAGCCGTCCCGAGCAGCTGTCAAACGTCGCCGAGGCCGCGGACGCGGTTTTGACCAAAGAGCAGATAGAGTATATAAGGCGGGTATAATACCCGCCTTATGTGATAATGAGCCGCATATGACCCTGCTTTTGCGGCTCTGCCCGAGGGCAAGCTTTTGGCCGGCGCGTCGGCCGCTTGCGCGGCAAAATGCTCTTAGCAACCGTGAACAGTTTAGCATAATAAATATGAAATAACAAAAAAACAATAACTCTGAACCTGCACAGTACGCAAAAAGTAAAAAGCGCCGACCGGGAAAGGCGGAGCCGTTTCGCGCGCTCCGCCATTAATTTCTTAAAGCCCTTCTATCTCAAACTCGAACGTCTGATTGTATTTGTCCAGCGCCAGCTGCAGGCGGGTCACCTCGTCGCTCGTCTCCTCGTAGCGCTGCTTTGCTTTGCTGAGGTCGTAGTTAATGTAGCGGTATTCGGGCTTTATGTTGCGCGTGCTCATCGAATTTACCCTCATCTTGGGCTGCTGCTTGCGCATCTCGTCATATATGAGCTGGCGGCGCGAAAGCTGCGCCATGCACACGAGTATCTCGTCCACGCTCATCGTATGCCCCGAAACGTCGATTCTCGCCGTGGCGTTAGACAGGTTTATCGCGTGCTTGATTTTGAGCATCTTGAGGTCGATTTCGTGTATGGCGTCGCAGTTTTTGTCGAAGTCGAACTCCGGCACCACGGGCGTCTCGTCTGCTGCCGCTACGTATGTACCCGCGTCCTGCTCGATTTGCAGGTAGTAATCCTTTTCGCTTTCAAGCTTCTTGAGCATTTTGTTGGCCGCAGCCGATGTCAGCTTCATTTTGCAAGCCTCCTTTGTTTGTCTTTGGTATCGTATAGCATAAGGCCGAGAATGCGCATAAGCGGCAAAATCATTTCCGCCGCGGTAAGCGCAAAGTTTGTGAGCCAGTAGTATTTCTCAGGCCACTCCCTGCCCGTCTGCCTTAAAAGGCCGTCCAGCAGGTATGAAAGCAGTTCGCCAAAAGCCCTCCCCTTAAGGTATATGCACAGGCTCATCGCGATAAAGGCAATAAAGCTTATAATCCTTATCGCGCGTTTGTTCTTCACAAACGAGAAAACCGCCTGCAAAAGATACAGCGCCGCAAAGCCGGCGGTCTTGATGAACATGCCCGGAAAGTAAAACTCGGCGTCCATAACCGGGTACATCTTTATAGCGCAAAACAGG
>JAFPYA010000076.1 GCA_017412445.1 Clostridia bacterium | reverse complement strand
CTTTTCGTAAATGAGCCTTAAGCCCTTGAGCGTAAGCAGTCCGTCCAGCACGTTGATCTCGGGCGCGTCGTCCTTGACGAGCAGCGCCATGCCACCGGTCGCTATCACCTTGCAGTCGCTTTGAAGCTCGTCCTTCATGCGCTTTATCAGGTACTTCACCATGCCTATGTGCCCGTAGAGTATGCCGCTTTGCAGGTTGGTCACGGTGTTTTTGCCTATGGGACTTGCGGGCTTTATGAGCTCGAAGCGGGGGAGCTTTGCTGTGCGCTCGACTATTGCGTCGCTGGTCACCTTGAGGCCGGGCACAATCGCGCCGCCCAGGAATTCACCCTGTCCGCTCACCACGCCGAAGGTCGTGGCCGTACCGAAATCGATAAATATCGTCGGCCCGCCGTAGAGCTCCCAGCAGGCCACCGCGTTTGCGATTCGGTCGCTGCCCAGCTCCTTGGGGTTGTCGTACTTTATGTGTATGCCGGTCTTGATGCCGGGCGCCACAAACATCGGCTGCATGCTGAAATAAGTCTGGCACATGTGCTCGATGGTGAAGTTCACTGTGGGAACCACCGAGGATACCACAATGCCCTCGACCTCGTCCGTGCTCACGCCGTTATGGTTGAACAGGTTCATGAGCACCATGCCGTATTCGTCGCTCGAGCGCGTGGGGCTGGTGGAAATGCGCCAGTACTGCTTCATCTCCGCGCCGTCAAACAGCGCGGTCTTGATGTTGGTGTTGCCGATGTCGAGGGTAAGTATCATGTTTATTTCTCCATGAGTTCAATATTCTTGAGATGTCCCGATTTGTAAAGGGCGTACCCTATAGTGCCTACGAGTATGGGCGTAACGATCATCTCGACCAAACCGTTGATACCGACGGATGCAATCACGTAGGCGAAGAATGCCCTGCCGGCAATTGCTTTTTTCATGTAATCGTATGAACCGAACAAAAGCACGAGGGCGGACATGAACAGCGCGGTATTTATAAAGGCCGCGCAAAAGCCGGTCACCGCGCAGCGGCTATAAAGGTTTAAGCGCTTTTCTTCACGGGTCACCACATAGCCGGTTGTTTCGCCTTCGGCGTTCAAAAGTCTTACGCGCTTTTCTTTGAGGGGAATGGAGAGCCACTTGAATATAAGGCCAAGCAAGGCACCGTCGATCAGGCGGGGAATGAAGCGCTGCACAAACAGCAGAATTACTGTCTTGAAGCTTTTTGCTTCGTTAAAGAGCGCTGCCCCCATTCCGCTCGTGCCAATGATGCCGAAGCATTGAAGAAAACTGACCAGTCCGAAAACCGCGCCCACTATCGTGCCTCCCTTTACGCCTAAGGCGATGGCGGCTATTGCAAGGGGAATGAGACTGAACGTGATATTCAATCCGCTCGGCATGGGAACAACGGTTGTGATGAAGCAAAGGAAGATGACCAATGCTGACAGTACTGAGAGAAGCACCAATTCACGCGTGGAAGAGTTTTTCATGTTGTACCTCCGCTCGGGTTCACAAAGGATACCCTACGATAATAAGAAAGAATTTGCCCGTGCGGTTCAAGTCGATACCGCCGTTACATGCAGATTATAGCATCGCAGGCGCAAAAAAGAATTTATATTGTGTAAATTATCGGTAAGTAATTGCTATTAAAGCGCGATTTCCTTTGCTATATCCTGCATGGTGCGCTCAAATCCGGGCACGCTCGTGTCGTTGCCGAGAAAGACCGCTATTATAGGCGCATCGGCAAAGATTATGCCCGTGTCGTGGGTCACGCCGTCGTCCTCGCCGGTTTTGTGGGCGACCTTTATGCCACGCTCGTGCAGATAAAAGGGTATCTTGCCGTTTAAGCGCTGGTCAAGAAGTATGGACAGCATCTTATCAGATGCGGCAGGGCTTACGAGCTGTTTAAGGTAAAGAAGGCGGTAAAACGCAGCCACGTCACGCGCGGTCACCGTGTTCTCGAGTCCATTTGCCGAAGCCTCGGAATCGAAGAGCTTGCGCCTTAAGCATATGCCGCTTAAGCCGTATTCCCTGAGCACTTCGTTTATGTAATCAATGCCCAGCGCATCTATAAGCATGTTCGTGGCGGTGTTGTCGCTTAAGATAATCATGAGCGTGGCAAGGTCGAGATTCGTAACCTTGATCCTGTCGTGCATATAGGTAAGCGCGCCGCAGGAGGGTACCTTATACTGAGCCTTTACCTCGACAAGCGCATCTGGGTTCATTCTGCCCTCGTCAAACGCCTTGAACGCCGCAAGCAGCACGCCAAGCTTTATCACGCTTGCCGCGATATGGTCGCCGTCGGGGTTCATCTTGAGCGTTTCGCCGCTTTCGAGGTTTTCAAGCCACAAGCTTAAATTTCCACCTATCTTTTCAAGTCTTGCAGGAATTCCGGCATCGAACATCGTATTATTCTCCTTACAACTCTTTATGTTACTTACCGAGGTGATCTATATGGAAGAAATCAGGTTTAAGCTCGCCTCCGAGGTGGACGGTCTGCCTATAAGCTGCGTGATAGTCGCGCCCGACGAGGTCAAGGGCGTACTTCTGATGGCGCACGGGCTGAGCGAATACAAGGACAGATATCTGCCGCTCATGCGCTGCCTTGCCGAGGACGGCTTTGCCTGCGGCATCTGCGACCAGAGGGGCAACGGCGAGAGCATGCGCAAGGAGGGCGACTTCGGCTGCACCTACGGCGCGGGCGAGGAGGGCATCCTCAGGGATCAGCATATGCTCGCGCTGGAGCTCGTGCGCCGCTATCCCGGCAAAAAGCTGTTTTGCTACGGCCAAAGCATGGGCTCTCTTATAACCATGTGCTACATGAAACGTTGGGGCAACGAGGTCAGCGGCGTGCTGCTCAGCGGTCTGCCGGAGAACAATCCGGCGCTTGGCGCGGGCAAGGCCTACCTCAAGGTCAAAAAGACCTTCAAGGGCGGCGATTTCCGCGATACCGCCGTACAAAAGCTTATGTCGAGCGGCTACGCCATAAAGGGCGAGGCTTCGCCCTTTGCGTGGATAAACAGCGATCCCGAGCGCGTAAAGCAGTACGAGGACGATCCTCAATGCGGGCAGCTGGGCCCGATAGAGGGCTATATTGCGCTGCTTAACATCATGCAGGAGGCCTACAACAAAAAGGGCTGGGGCAAGGTCAACCCGCTGTGTCCCTTCTTCATAGCCGTCGGTGCGGACGACCCCTGCGCGGGCGGCGAAAAGGGCGCCTCTGCCGGTGAACAGTACCTGAAGAGCCTGAACCTTGTTAAGGTCGAGCACAAGGCGTATCCCGGCATGCGCCACGAGAT
>JAFPYA010000075.1 GCA_017412445.1 Clostridia bacterium | reverse complement strand
CAAGCAGCTTCTCGGCGCCGTAGGAGTCGAGTATCGTGCGGGAGTCAACGCCGCTTGCCACAGTGAAGGCAATGCGCGTGGGGATGTTGGCCTTTATGAGGCCGGTGATTACGTTTACGGAGGGACGCTGAGTGGCAATCACGAGGTGCATGCCCGCCGCACGCGCAAGCTGTGCCAGACGGTTTATAGCGTCCTCGACATCCCTCGCCGAGGTCATCATCAGGTCGGCCAGCTCGTCGATTATTATCACTATGCGGGGCATCTTGGTCTCGCCCTCGGGCAGGTGATTGTTGTAGTACTCTATGTTTTTGGCGTTGTGCTCGGCAAACACCTTGTAGCGGCGCTGCATCTCCCCTACCGCCCATTCGAGCGCGCCGGCGGCCTTCTTGGGGTCGGTGACCACGGGCACGAGCAGGTGCGGTATGGTGCCGTACACGGCCAGCTCGACCATCTTGGGGTCAATCATAATCATCTTTACTTCATCCGGGTTTGAGCGATAAAGTATCGAGATGATCATCGCGTTTATACACACGCTCTTACCTGAACCGGTCTGACCGGCGATAAGCACGTGAGGCATGCTGCCCAGATCCGCAACTATGTACTTGCCGGCGTTGTCCTTGCCCAGACCCACCATGAGGCGCTTGTTGTTGCGCCGCGCTTCGTTGGACTCAAGCACGTCCCTGAGGTGGACGACTTCCTTTTTGATGTTGGGCACCTCGACACCCACGGCGTTCTTGCCGGGGATAGGCGCCTCTATGCGCACGCTCTCGGCCTCAAGCGCCATGGCGATGTCGTCGGCGAAGGCGGCTACGCGGCTCACCTTTATGTTAGGCGCGGGCAGCACCTCAAAGCGCGTGACCGCAGGGCCGTGTGAAATGCCCGTGAGCTTTACGGGGATGGAGAAGTCCTTGAGCTTGTTTACGAGTATCTCCGCCCTCTCCCTGTCCTTGTCGGCGCTGATTATGCCCCTGTCCGCGTTGCCGTAGCCGCCGCTTTCCATAAGCTCCATGGGCGGATAGTAGTAGACCCTTTCGGGCTTGGGCGCCTCCGCGGCCTGGCGCGCCTTGGGGGCTTCGCTCTGGGCTTTGTCAAGGGCATTTTGCGGCTTGCCCGCGCTCATTACGGGGCTTTGCACGCACTTTACGGTCTGCCAGCCGGACGAGACTTCGGTCTCTTTTGCCATGGGCGGCTTTACGTAGGTCGTGTCGCCGGGCTTGCCCTGCTCGGTGTTCTGCCTTACGGTCTTGTTTCCGCCCGCATCGTCCACGGGCTTATCGAAGAAGGAAGGCTTAGGCTGCTGAGGCTGCTTCGGCCTGTCAGGGGAGGTCTCGGCCTTTGCGGCGCTCGGCTTAATATCGTCGTTTTTCTCAAATGAATATGCCTTTGCCTCCGCGGTCTTTTGGGGCGCATCGGTCTTACGGGCGGATTTTTCGCTATTGGGCGTGTAGTCGAAGGTCAGAACCGGCTTTCTTGGCGCCGAATGGTCGCTCAGGGCGTCGCGCATGAACTTGTCGTTGCGCGCCTTGGGATCCTCGTTTCTGAGCTCCTCGAGTATATCGGGGGTGCTCTCGTAGCGGCGATAGGCTTCGGTGTCCTCGCTCTTTGCGCGCTTGCCTGTTTTATTCGTGGCGGGCTTTACCTCCGGCACCACGAGCTCGTCGCCCACAGCGTTGACCTGAGTTACCTTGGTTTTGCGCCTGCTGCCCTTTGAAAGGTCGTAGGCCTCTACGCCCTGTTCGCCGTCACCTTTGTATATATCATCTATAAAAAGTTTCTCTTCGCTTTGCTTGCGCTCCGCTGCGCGGATTCTGATGCTGTCGGAGACCCTGTGACCCACGTCGCCTGCGACATCGCCTATCTTTTTGCCTGCAGCGCGACCCTTCGCGGATAAAAACGAAGCGATATTGAATACCGAAATCAGCCCGTCGCTGTGAAGTATGAAAATCATCAGCGCCGTAAACACCACCAGCACGCCCCACTCGGTGAGCACGCGGGTAAGCGGATAGCCGACAATGGAGCCGAGCACGCCGCCGCCGAGCCTGGCGCCGTAGGCGTGGCCTATGAAGTTAAAATAGCCCTCGATGCTCAGCGTTTCGCGCAGCTTATCCACGTGGAAGCTCTGCACTATGGTCAGCAGGCACATTACCTCGAGCACGGGTGCAATAATCCATTTCACGCCCGTTTCACCGCGATGCGAGGCTCTGAAGGCTCTTACGCACAGCCAGCCGAGCAGTATGGGCACAACAATGCTGAGACTGCCCATCAGCCCGTCGGCGAGGTTATGCAGCCCCGTAAAAAAGCCATTGCTGTCGCCCGTAAAATGGAGTATTGCGGCTATAACACAAACAAGCCCCAATATCACGCCTCTTGCGTCGTTTGGGTTTGCCTGCTTTGCGCCGCGCTCGTTTTTGCCGCGCGAATTTGTCCTTGCGGAAGTGTTTCGGGACTTTGTGTTCGTTTTCGCGCCCTTGCGGCTTTGCGTTGAGCGCGCGTTTGTCCGGTTTCTGTTTTGTGTTCTTGTCATTTTTCCTCCGGAAATCCCATGTGCGAATTCCACCGAATAGATTATACTACAAAGCTTTGAAAAAAGCAACCTTGGTCTGTTTAATGTTTTGTGTCAAAATGCTTTATGTGATACTTAGCCGCCCTGTTGCCTTTACATTAAGCATGCAAAAGGGCACGGCTTTTTCGCCGTGCCCCGTTAAGGCTGTCCAAAGGCTATCTTACCTCATATCTGCCGTCGTCCGTGGCGATTACCGAGGCTTCGAAGAAGGCCTTCATGCCGTTAATCATGTGCTCCACGTCGAACGCGCCCGCGGTCTCGTATGTGGAGTGCATTGACAATTGGCACAGACCTATGTCCACGGTGTTCAGTGAAAAGTGGCTGTTTGAGATATTTCCAAGCGTGCCTCCGCCCGGCATGTCGGAGCGGTTTGAATAAAACTGCACGGGCACGTTTGCCCTTTCGAGTATGTACCTGAGTAACGCCTTGCTTACGCCGTCGGAGGTGTATTTCTGGTTGGCGCTCTCTTTTATCACTATGCCCTCGTTCATGTAGACGCAGTTGGCGCTGTCACTGAATTCAGGGTGATTCGGGTGTACTGCGTGGGCGTTGACGCAGGAGAGCATAAGGGACGAGGCGCGCATTTGCTGGAATTTCTCGCCGCCTATGCCGAGGCTCCCGCTTATCCGGCCGAGCACGTCCGTAAGGAAGGTTGAATCCGCGCCCTGCTTTGTGGTCGAGCCGACCTCCTCGTTGTCGAAGACAGCGCACACGGCGATGGCTCGGGAGGGCTTAGCGAGTGTAAACGCCTTGGCGGTGGTAAACGCGCATTCGAGGTCGTCGAGCCTGCCGGAGGAAATGAACTCGTTCCTCGCGCCCCAGCGGGTGGGCTTTACTCGGTTGTAGAGGTAGAGATCGTGCCCGAGCACGTCCTCCTCGCTAGCATGCGCCAGCTCGGCCACGGTGCGCCTGAAGCTGCCCTTGGCGCTAAAATCGCCGTAGAGCGGCACCATGTCCGTCTGAAGGTTGTACTTCATGCCGTCGTTTATGTCGCGCTTCATGTGCGGGGCGACGTTAGGAACGATGAGGCTGTCCTTGTCCATGTCCACAAGGCGGGTCTCAACGCCCTTATCGGTCTTTACAAGCACTCTGCCCGCGAAGGACAGCGGCCTGTCCAGCCAGCTGGTTAGTATTGCGCCGCCGTAGCGTTCGGTGTCGAGCTGAATGTATTTGCCCTTCACCTCAAGCTCGGCGTTCTCCTTTATTTTGAACACCGGCGAATCGCAGTGGCTCGCGGTGAGCATGAAGCAGTCCGGCTCGTCCTCGGGGATAATGAAGGCGATGACGGAGGACAGGTTGCGCGTAACGTAATACCTGCCGCCCTTTTCGATTTGCCAAAGGTCGCACTCCCTGAGCTCAGTAAAGCCGCCGTCGCTGAGCAGCTGCTTAATGTTTTTGACCGCATGAAACGCGCTGTGTGACGACGCAAGAAAATCAAGCATTTCGTTAAGCATATAAAATGACCTCGCAGTTTATTTTGTTTTCATCCAGAGCAGTACGAATATGAGCAGAAGATGCGCGGGATAAAAGGCGTAAAACGTCCACTTGGGCAGCCTCACATAGCGCTTTTTTATAGGAATATATATAAGCGGCAGGCACAAAAGCGCATATATTTCGGTGCTCGCCTTTACGGTGAAATCCACAAGGAGTCTCGGTATGCACCAGTTTACAAAGAACAGCACCACAGAAAACGCCGATACAAAGGGCCTGTCGAGTAAGGCGTAAAACAGTATGACCAGAAACACGCCCTCGTAGCCGTAATCTATGCGGCTGTGCCAGTGCACGGTAAGCGCGACCGCAAGCGCGAGACCTGCGTAACGCCTGTGCCTGTAGCAGGCGAGTATAAGCACCGCGCTGCCGAGGGTAAAGAGTATGTTCAGGTTCCTGCCCTGGTAATAGTATTCGTAAATGTGCTTTATCGCCTCAAACACGTTGCCCGTAAGCTTTAGCTGCATGAAGGGCACGTGCCCCATCGCCTCCTGATAGAGGGGATGCACGAGTATGCCCAGCAGAAACAGGCGCAGCACGTATTTCCATATGTTCCGCGTATAGTTGCAGCCCACCGCCACACAATACGCAAACAAGGGCATGGCCAAGCGGCCTATGCCCCTGAATATGTTTATTTGCGGCAGAAGCGCCGACCATGCGCCGGAAAAGCGTATCCTGTAGGCACTCGTGAATATCATCTTGCCCATATGGTCGCTGAGCATGAGCAGGCAGGCCAGAAGCTTGAGCATGCCCGTATCGTGATTCAGCTTAAGCTCCTTGGGCGGAACGATTTTCCTCTGCGGCAGAACAAACGCCTTTACCGCGCTGAGACCGGTTTTGAGTGAGCTGAGCGCTTTATGCATGTCAGATTACCACGTCCAGCTCCAGAGGCGCCGCGCCCAGCTTGTTTACGCTCACCGCGTCGGGCTGGCTGCCGCCCACGTACAGGCGGAAGTGCCGCCCGGCCTTTATGCGCCTGCCGTCATCGGTCACGCACTCAAAGGCTCTTTCGGGTATGGGCAGCATAACGCGCTTCTCCTCGCCCGCGGCAAGAGAGACGCGACCGAAAGCGCACAGCGAATAGTTGAGGCCATGGCTTTCAAACTCGAGGGGCTTAACGTAAACCTCCGCCACTTCCTCAGCATCCCTGTAGCCGGTGTTCTTTATCTTTACGGTCAGGGCGTTCTTGTTCTGGTCGAAGAAGGGCTCCGAGTACCTGAAGGCGGTGTAGCTAAGACCGTAGCCGAAGGGATAGAGCGCCTCGCCCTTGAAGTAGCGGTACGTGCGTCCCTTCATAGCGTAGTCTTCAAACGCCGGCAGATCGTCCGCGCTCTTGTAGAACGTGACGGGCAGACGGCCGCTGGGGCAGACCTTGCCGAAGAGTATGTTGGCCGCGGCGGTGCCGCCCGCCTGACCGGAGTACCACGCCTGAATGACCGCGTTGCCCTCCTCCACGCGCAGCGCGCTGCCGCTGGCCACGATGGTCACCACGGGCGTGCCCGTTTCGAGCACGGCCTTGAGCAGGCGCCTCTGCGACGCGGGCAGCTCGAGGTCGCGCTTGTCGCCGGAGGAATACTCGTTGCTGGCGTCGCCCTCTTCGCCCTCGATTGTGGAATCGAGACCCAATACCAGTATCGCCACGTCGCTGGTCTTTGCGGCCTGCACGGCCTCGGCGAGCCTGTTGTCGCTTTGCGCGAGGCTGTTGGCGCTGTCCTTGTAAAGATGGCAGCCCAGAGAATAGTTTACTCTCACGCCTGCGGTACGGCAAGCGTTCCTTATGCCCTCAAGGTACGTGACGTAGCGGGAGGATGTACCGTTGTAGTTGCCCTCCAGCGCCACTATGCTGTCGGCGTTGGGGCCGATGACCGCTACAGAGCGTATGGAAGCGAGGTTTATGGGCAGCACGCCGTCGTTTTTGAGCAGCACCATGCTGCGCTCGGCAGCTCTGAGCGCAGCTCTGTCGTGGCGGTCGCAGTCGTTGACGGCCGGGGGAATGCGGTCGTACTCGCAGTCGGCGGAGAACATGCCAAGCAAATACCTGCACGTAAACGCCCTTATGCAGCTCTGGGTGATGTCCTCCTCGCTGACGAGGCCATCTTTATATGCCTCCATCAGGTGCACGAAGGTGTTGCCGCAGTTGATGTCGCAGCCGTTCTTTATGGCAAGCGCCGCGCTTTCCTCGGCGGTGTCGGTGACCTTGTGGTTCTGATGGAAATCCGCTATCGCCCAGCAGTCGCTGACGAAGTGGCCTTCAAAGCCCCACTGCTTTCTGAGAATTTCGTTAATGAGCTTCGAATGGCCGCAGCAAACCTCGCCGTTGGTGCGGTTGTATGCGCCCATCACGGCTTCTACGCCCGCTTCCTTGACGCAGGCTTCAAACGCGGGCAGATACGTATCCCAAAGGTCGTAATCCGAAACTCTGGCGTCAAACGTGTGCCTCAGCTTTTCGGGACCCGAATGCACCGCGAAGTGCTTTGCGCAGGCCGCGACCTTCATGTAGTCGCCCTCGCCCTGCATACCTTTTATAAAGCCCACTCCCATGCGACTCGTGAGGTAGGGATCCTCGCCGTAGGTTTCCTGTCCCCTGCCCCATCTCGGGTCGCGGAATATGTTTATGTTGGGTGACCAGAAGGTGAGCCCCTTATAGATGTCCCTGTCGCCCATTGCCGACTGGAAGTTGTATTTGGCTCTGGCCTCGGTGGAGATGATCTCAGCGATGTCCTTTATGATGTCCTCGTCGAATATGGACGCGAGCGCTATTGCCTGAGGAAACACCGTGGCGGTGCCGGCTCTGGCGACGCCGTGGAGCGCCTCGTTCCACCAGTTGTAGGCGGGTATGCCCAAACGCTCTATGGCGGGCGAATCGTATCTGAGCTGCGAGGCTCTTTCTTCAATCGTCATTTTGGAAACCAGTTCCGTGGCCAAACGGCGCGCTTCAGTCCTGTCCATAGGACACCTCCGTAAAATCATATAGATATATCGATTCTATTCATATATTGGTATTCTAAACCTTAAAACGTTTAATGTCAATCGTTCGGGGCAAAAACTGTTTCATTTTTTGCATTAGTATTTGCGTTTTAAAATTAATGCGGCGAAATATCTTTTTCAAATTTAACATTACGTGCTTATGCAAATAAGCAAAACTCGTGTATAATGGTATAGGTGCATTTTTG